>JALWHQ010000050.1 GCA_026983525.1 Anaerolineae bacterium
GTGCAGGAGACCCGTGGGGAAACGCGCAGAACTTGGGCGTGCTCCTGGGCAAGATGCTGCGCATCGACGTGGACGGGGGAGATCCCTATGGGGTACCATCCGATAATCCATTCGTAGGGCAAGAGGGCGCACGCCCTGAAATTTGGGCCTATGGCCTGCGCAACCCGTGGCGGTTCTCCTTCGACCGCCAAACCGGCGACCTCTACATTGCGGATGTGGGACAGAACAAGTGGGAAGAAGTGGACGTGGCCCTGTCCCCTGACCCTGGGGGGCAGAATTACGGGTGGGACATCATGGAGGGCTTTCATTGTTTCGAACCTCCCGAAGGGTGTGACCCAACGGGCTTAACGCCGCCTGTCGTGGAATACGGTCACGACAAGGGATGTTCTATCACGGGCGGGTATGTATATCGTGGCCCTACCTACACGGATATTCAGGGCACCTACTTCTTCTCGGATTTCTGCACGGGGACCATTTGGGGATTGCGGCGAAGGGCTGATGGATGGGAATGGGCGGAATTTCTTTCCACCGGATTGAATGTGAGCACCTTTGGTGAGGACGAGACTGGCGAAATGTACGTCCTCGACTACGCAGGGGGAGGGATTTATCATCTCGTGGGAAGTGAACGCCAAACCACGCCCCCCCAAACAACTACGGCAGAATACCTCCCACTCATAGAGAAAGCCCTGGCGCGAGCGTGGGCGCGCAAGGCCGCGGGGCTGGAAGAAGGCTGCGGCAGGAACAGCGGACCTCCCTGACCCCATCCTCAACGCACGACGCACAACGTCACTACTCCAAATTATACGTCAACCTGTACAAGAACCATCGCCCGTCCTGCTTGATTAATTCCCACCTGTCTCCCGCCGGTGCCACCTCATCCCCTATGCGCGTGGTGCTCGTCACGACCGCTGTATTCCCTTGGATGTGAATCTCCATGTCCGGGTGGGCCACGTACGAGGGGTTCCCCGGGAAGACCAGGTGCACGTAGCGCTGATAGATGGCCACCTTTCCGCGCCAGACCGCATCGTCGGATGGATCGTTCGGGGTGTGGTTGGCGTCGCGAACCTCGCCATCGTCGGCCCAGAGGCTCATCAGGAGGTCGATATCCTGTTCGGCCACTCCGCGCGCCTCCGCGTCCAACACCGCGCGAATGGCCTCCTCATCCGGGAGCCCGTAGCCCACGGGAGTCGGGCCCGGGGTCGGCGTTGGGGGGGGAGGCGTCCCACACCCTGCCGTGTTGAGCGCAAGCAGCAGGACTATCATTAGCGATGGAAATAGTCGGCGTAACTTGGCAACAAGGAAGGGGACAGGTCTGATCGGTGCTATTTCCTGTGTCCATAAGGAGATCGTGCGGAAACTTAATTCTATGTTGGCCTTTTGGCCCTCACCCCTACCCCTCGCTGACGAATAGCATGAGGAGGTCGGACCGTTGCCCCTCCCCCTCTCCCAAATTTGGGAGAGGGGGAGGGGATGGGGAGAGGGCGAGGGCACAGAACACGGGGTTCCGAACGCTCCTTGTGTTAATAAGTTCATCTACCCTCCCTCGCTAAGGAGAATATTCACGTAACTCTCGTAACGGCGCAGACTGATTTCCTCTCGCTCAACCGCCTCGATAACCGCACAGCCGGGCTCGTCCAGATGGCGACAATC
>JALWHQ010000051.1 GCA_026983525.1 Anaerolineae bacterium
TCGCCTTGCCAAGTATATTGAGTACAAGGGTTCCCCTAAGGGGAGAAATGGAAAACCCCTCTCCCGTGTACTCAAAGTGGGCGACCGGGGCGACCAGGCCAAGCGGCCCATCGTGATCCAGGTCCAGAACGGACCTGGAGAACTTGTGGGCGAGGGCGCAATCAAGCCCGCGGGCAATCCCGACGCCGAAGTCACCATCTTCCTCACGCGCTGGGAAGCGCGAAAGATGGGGATGGCGCTTCGGGATTACATTCGAGCCTGGCAGGCGGCCAAATTCGTCCTCACCCCTCCCGAAACCATTTAAGTCTCGGGTGAACAGACGATCCGCCGTCCGCTGTCCCTGTCCAACGACCCCGGACCACGGACTTCGGACTCTCACAGAGGAGACTTGCCTATGGCGTGACTGCACTCCGTCACCAGGACGAAAAGGCGGGGAGCCAGATCGTCCTGGTGACGATTCCCCTTTCGCACCTTAACCGGCCCATGTCAGACGTGAATCCACGCAGGCATGGGCTTTTTCTGTATATGACCCGGGCCGCCACTGTCGATTTTAACGTGGTTGGCCAGCATCGTCATTTTCGACGATGCCAGCTGGTGACCAGGGAAGAGGCGATCACGGTCGCCTGTTCCCTGGCCACCAGGCCACGCAGCACCTTAACAGCCTCATATCAACCCATTAACCCACTAGAAGAAATCTCTCCCGCAGGGCCATAGCCGCCGCGGGTTTACATAGACGATTCTATCCCACCCCGGAGCGGGACGCGTCCAGCGTCCCCTCCGGGGGATCACGGACGCGTCTCGCTCCCCACTCTCCACGGAGGAGCGATTATGAAGCAGAAGCAGAGGCGACCCAAACCCAACATCGGCGCGCTTCTTCACGAAGCCGCCGAAAAGATGGCCCAACTCTTCCAGGCGGGCGCGCCGGAAGACGTGGCCAAACTGGTGGCATTCCTGCGGGGATTCCACCAGTATTCGTTCCTGAACACCATCCTGATATGGGTTCAGGACCCCGAGGCCACGTTGGTGGCGTCTTACGCCACCTGGAAGAAAAAGGGCCGGTGGGTGCGCAAAGGTGAACGGGCGCGCGTTTGGGTGCGCGTGCCCTATTTCAAAAAGGTGAAGCGGGTGGAACTTGATGAGGACGGGCGCGAGGTGGAAGTCGAAGTCAAAGAATTGGTCGGCTTCGGCTGGGGCGCCGTCTTTGACGTTCGCCAGACGGACGGCGAGCCCGTGCCTGAACTCGAACAGCATGCAGTGGTGACCCCGGATGAGCCCCAGGTGATGCTGGACCGTCTGGCCCACGCCGCCGAAGCCCTGGGCGTGACCAGGGTCGTGTTCCGCCCCTTCAGGAAGAGGGAGCGCGGCCTGGGCTACTGGCATCGGGTATCTCACGAGATTCACATCAACACCCGAGCCGACATCAACAAGCAGGTCACTGTGCTCATCCACGAGATCGGCCACCACCTGCTGCATCAGTCTCCAGTTTTTGTGGCGCAGGAAACGCACCTGCGCGAGCTGGAGGCTGAAGCAACCGCGGCCCTGGTCGGCCACGTCCTCGGCATTGAAGGCGTTTTTCCGAGCGCATGGCAGTACATCGCCATGCACTATCGGGCCGACGACAAAGCCGCGAACCGGGACTTCGAGG
>JALWHQ010000052.1 GCA_026983525.1 Anaerolineae bacterium
CCGTATGCGTTTGGGGTCGGTGTACATGCGCATGACCTTCTTGCGCACTTCCTCCGGGGAGTCGGAAAGGAAGATGGCATTGTTCAGGCTTTTGCTCATCTTGGCCTTGCCGTCAATGCCCACCAGGGTGGGCACCTCTCCCACCATCGCCTCGGGGATGGGAAAAACTTGGTCGTAGAGGCGGTTGAAGCGGCGGGCAATCTCACGCGAGATTTCCACGTGGGCCACATTGTCCTTCCCCACGGGAACAAGGTGGGCTCGAGGGAGGAGGATATCCGCGGCCTGGAGCACGGGATACCCAATAAGGCCGAAGGGCACGGTCTCGTCGTCCATTTTGGCCGCGCGCGCCATCTCCTTGATGCTGGGCAAGCGGGCCAGCCGGTTGAGCGTCACCAGCATCTCGAAGAAGAGGTTGAGTTCGTACACCTCGTGGACGGCCGACTGCAGGTAGATGACCGACTTGTCCGGGTCGATGCCCACCGCGAGGTAATCCAGCACCATCTCGCGCGCGTTCTTGTCAATTGCCTCGATGTTCTCCTTCTCCGGCTTGGTCGTGAGCATGTGCAGGTCGGCAATAAGGAAGAAACACTCATACTGATCTTGCAACTTGACCCGGTTCACAAGGCTTCCTACATAGTGGCCCAAGTGTAATTTCCCCGTCGGTCTGTCCCCTGTCAGAACACGTTTGCGCTCTGTCATGTTCTCCATCTCCTTACTTGGTCGATGGTCTGCATAATCGGGTCACATGCTTGCCCACCATGATAGAGAACGTGCCTTAAGTTCGCAACCTGAGCGGGCGCGCGCGATGATGCCTGTTGGACACCTCCCAAGTGCGGTGATATAATCGTCACTTGTGGATTGATGATCATGAGATGCTTTCAACGGCGTAGCCGATACAAGGTGCCGTGAGGGAGTAAGACATATTATGCAAGCTATTGAACATCAAATCGTGGAATTTTTATCCCACGTGTTGAACACCATCGGTTGGCCGGGGGTCGTTGTCATCATGGCCCTGGAGTCGGCCAACATTCCCATACCCAGCGAAGTGACCATGCCCCTGGCGGGCTGGATGCTGGCCCTGGAAAACGGCATGACCCAGGTGGAGGCGTTCTTCTGGGGCGGGTTCTACGGCGCATTGGGGTGCACGATTGGCTCTGTCGCCTCCTACTTCCTGGGCGCGTACGGCGGCCGACCGTTCCTGTACAAATATGGAAAGTACTTCTTCATCCATCATTCAGATTTGGAAACGGCTGAACGTTGGTTCGAGCGTTGGGGCGATTGGGTGGCCTTCTTCTCCCGCTTGTTGCCCATCGTGCGCACGTTCGTTTCGTTCCCGCTGGGGGTGGTGCGCATGCGCTTGAGCACCTTCACCCTGTACACCTTCATCGGCTCCTTCATTTGGACGGGCGCGCTGGCCTGGGGGGGCTGGCACTTCGGCGCCCGCTGGGAGGAGTTGCGGGCCATTATGCGGCCGTTCGACATCCCCATCGCCATCGCCATTCTGGTCGGGATGGTCTGGTACATCTGGCATCACATCAAGCGGTTCAAGGAAGCGGAAGCCGCCCACGAGCAGGTAATGGGACAATAGATGATAGAGACGATGGACGATAGATGATAGACGATGGTCCATCGTCCATCGTCCGTTTAGAGTCCATGAACATGTTGCCGACCACGACCCTGACCGAAGAAAATCCGTTGCTCGCGGGCCTGCGCCTGGAGCGCATTCCCGCGCCTCACGTGCTGGTCATCTTCGGCGCGTCGGGCGACCTGACCCGCCGCAAACTCATGCCCGCGCTGTATCGCCTCGCCACCCAGAACCTGCTGCCCGCAGGCTTCACCGTGGTGGGGCTGGCCCGTCGCCCGTGGGACACACAGAAGTTTCGCGCTTTGCTCGAGGAAAGCGTGAAGGAGCAAACAGGCGATCTCTCCCCCGCGCTCTGGCGCGGATTCGCGGAGGGCATCCACTACCTCTCGGGCCAGTACGACGACCCCGACACGTACCGCCGCCTGGCCGCGCTCCTGGCCCGCCTGGACGCGGAGCGCGGCACCGGGGGCAACCGCCTCTACTACCTGGCGACTCCCCCCACCCTGTTTCCCGTCATCGTGCAGCGGCTGGGCCACGCGGGGCTGACCGAAAGTCCAGGGTGGACGCGCATTGTCATCGAGAAGCCCTTTGGTCACGACGTTTCCAGCGCGCGCGAACTGAACAGCCTGGTCCAGCAGGTCTTCTCCGAGCGCCAGATTTACCGCATCGACCACTACCTGGGCAAGGAAACCGTCCAGAACATCCTGGTCTTCCGCTTTGCCAACGCCATTTTCGAACCCATCTGGAACCGCCACTACGTGGATCACGTGCAGATTACCGTGGCCGAGCAGGTGGGCATCGAGCACCGCGCGGGCTACTACGACCAGACGGGCGCGCTGCGGGACATGGTGCAGAACCACCTTCTCCAGTTGCTCACCCTGACGGCCATGGAACCCCCCGTCGCGTTCGAGGCCGACGACGTGCGGGATAAGAAACTGGACGTGTTGCGGGCCATTCGCCGTTATGACATCCAGGAAGTGGAGCGGTACGTGGTGCGTGGGCAATACGGCCCTGGCTGGATCATGGGCGAACCCGTGCCTGGTTATCGTCAGGAGCCCAATGTTCCCCCCGACTCGATTACCGAGACGTACGTGGCTCTGAAAATGTTCGTGGACAACTGGCGCTGGCAGGGCGTGCCCTTCTACCTGCGCACGGGCAAGCGCCTGCCCAAGCGCGTCAGCGAAATCGCGGTTCAGTTCCGCCGTGTGCCTCACCTCCTTTTCCTGCCCGAAGAGAGCGGCAATATCCGCCCCAACGTCCTTGCCCTGCGCATCCAGCCCGATGAGGGCATCAGCCTGCGCTTTGAGGTGAAGATGCCCGGCCCCGCGGTGCAGGTGCGCTCCGTCACTATGGATTTCCTGTACGGACAGGCGTTTGGCGTGCGCACCCCCGACGCTTACGAGCGTCTCCTGCTCGATGCCATGCTGGGTGACCAGACCCTCTTCACCCGCGCGGATGAGGTGGATCAGGCTTGGCAGGTCATGGAGCCTATCCTGGAAGCCTGGGAGCATCTGCCGCCGCCCGTGTTTCCCAACTATGAGGCGGGAACGTGGGGGCCAGCCGAAGCCGACGCGCTCCTCGCGGCCGACGGCCGCCGCTGGAGACGGTTGTAGGGAGAAGGACGATGGACGATGATCTTCCATTGTCCATCGTCAAGACAGGAGTGATCTATGGCTGTGACCGAAGCAGGCGTTGGTCTCATACCCATCCACGAGGTGGAGGCCACCCTTCGTCACCTCTGGCAGGTGGAAGGGATGGCGGGAGGCGCGCGCGCCACCACCCTCAACTTACTCGTCGTGCTCCCTGATGTGGCCGCGCTGGATGAGGCCCAAGAAACGGTCGAAGTGGTGGCCGCGCATCATCCCAGTCGCGCCATCTTCGTTGTGCCCGACGCGAGCACACCCGACCCAGGTCTGGCCGCGGAGGTGCGCGTCTTCTGCCCAATGCCCGAGACCACGGCCTTTTGCTGTGAGTACATCGTGCTGCACGTGCGCGAGGACGCATGGCCCCACGTGCACAGTACGGTGCTCCCCTTCCTACTGCCCGAACTTCCCGTGAGCCTGTGGTGGGAACGTCCTCTCGACGGGGACGATCACCTCTTTCCCCGTTTACAGGCCCTCGCCGACGTGCTGGTGGTTGATTCGGCCGTTACTACTGAGCCCGAAGGGTTGATCCAGAGGCTGTTGGCGCAGAGCGCGCGTTTTCCCTGGGGGTGTGTGGACTTGGTGTGGGCACGCCTGTTGCCCTGGCGCGAACTTTTGGCCCAGACATTCGACCCCCTGGATCGGCGTCCCTACCTGCACAATATCGATCGGGTGAGCCTGCGCGTGACCCCCGACGCGGCAGGGACCGCGGCCGCGCTCTACTTTATGGGATGGCTTGCTTCTCGCCTGGGGTGGACGCCCGTGAGCCGCTGGCGGCGGGGCGCGGCCACGCGCGAACTTTCCTTCCGTCGCGGGGAGGAGAAGGTGCGCGTTTCCATCACCCGCGGCCAGGAAGGGGGCGAGACGCCCTTGCTGCGCGCGCGCGTCCACGCAGGGGGCGTGAGCCCTGCTACCTTCACCATCGCCCAGAGCGACGAACCCAATCACGCGGAGATAACCGTCCAAGTAGGACACACACATGTACGTCAAGTGGTGCCCGCCCGCTGGCCCGACCGCGCCACCGCGCTCAGCGATGCCCTCCACATCGCGGGCCGCGACCGCGTCTTCGAGGAGACGCTGCGCCTGGCCGAACGCCTGATAACGGGAGCCTGACACACGACGCAAAACATATGACGCAAGACGCACGACGCATACTCATGACCCGAGAATTCGCACCAACCGTCCACATCCTCAGCAATGAAACATGGGTAGACCGCGTGGCCGAGGCCATTCGTGACGTGCTGTGCGACCGCCTGGAAACGCAGGAGTGGGTCGCGCTTGTCCTCTCGGGAGGGAGCACCCCGCGGCCTGTGTACGCGCGGCTGGCCCAGATGCCCGACATCGCCTGGCCGCGCGTCCACCTCTTCTGGGGGGACGAACGCTACGTGCCCCACGACGACCCGCGCAGCAATTACCGCATGGCGCGCGAGGTGCTCATCCGCCACGTGCCCATCCCGCCCGAGAACGTCCACCCCATGCCCACCCACATGCGGGATCCTGACGAGGCCGCGCGCGCGTATGAGGCCACCCTGCGCGCGTTCTACTCTGGCCAGTGGCCCACGTTCGACCTGGTGCTCCTGGGCCTGGGCGCGGATTGCCACACTGCGTCCCTCTTTCCCCATTCCCCCGCGCTGCAAGAGCGCGAGCGATGGGTGGTGGCCGCGCCTGGCGTGGAGGTGGAACGCCTCACCCTCACCTTCTCCGCCATCAATCACGCCCGCACCATTTACTTCCTGGTGCGGGGCAAGGGCAAGGCCCAGGCCGTGGCCCGCGTGCTCCACAGTTGGGAGAACGTAACCACCTGCCCCGCGCGCGGCATCCAACCTGAAGACGGCGACGTCCACTGGTGGTTGGACATCGCGGCAGCTTCCCAGTTGCCCGCGGACGAGGTTCGACACACATAGCCCCCGATACCCGATACCCGATACCTGATACCTGATATTGGGTATTGGGTGTCGGGTATCGGGTATCAGGTATTGGGTATTTGGGGAAGGAAAACCATGAGCGACAGCAAAGAACTCTTCCAAGTCCTCGCTCCCGACGCTGCCTGGGAACGTTTTCGCGAGCACTTACATCCTCATGTGCGAACAGCACGGGTGAAAACCGAGGAGGCATTGGATCGCGTCCTCGCAGAGGATACTTTTGCTCCCCACGATCTGCCCCTCTTCCGCCGCAGCACGGTCGACGGTTACGCGGTGGCCGCGCAGGATACGTACGGCGCGTCGCCAGGCCTCCCCGCTTACCTGGAGGTCGTGGGGGAAGTGCCCATGGGACAAGCCCCCCAGATCGACATCGGCGTGGGAGAGGCGGCCATCGTTCACACGGGGGGCATGTTGCCCGAGAGCGCGGACGCGGTGGTCATGTTGGAGAACACGCAGCCCGTGGAAGGGGGCGGCATCGAGGTTTTTCAGCCTGTCGCGCCTGGCGAGAACGTCATTCAGGTTGGGGAGGATATTCGCAAGGGGGATCCCGTGCTCCCGCGCGGACATCGCCTGCGCCCCCAGGACATCGGCGGCCTGCTGGCCCTGGGCATCACCGAAGTGACGGTGGCCGTGCCCCCGCGCGTGGCCATCATCAGCACAGGGGACGAGGTCATTCCCCCCGAGGAGATGCCTGGCCCTGGCCAGGTGCGGGACATTAACTCCTACACGTTGAGTGCGCTCACCCTGCGCGCGGGGGCCATCCCCTGGCGCCTGGGGATCATCCCCGACCGTGCGGACGCGCTGCGCGAGGCTTTGCACAAGGCCAAAGCCGAGGCGGATATTATCGTCCTCTCGGCGGGGAGTTCGGTGAGCGCGCGCGACATGAGCGCGCAGGAAATCAGCGCCCTCGGCCGCCCTGGTGTGCTCGTGCACGGCGTTTCCACCAAGCCCGGCAAACCCACCATCCTGGCCGTGTGCGATGGCACACCTGTCTTTGGACTTCCAGGTAATCCCGTTAGTGCGATGGTGAACTTCACACGCTTTGTTGCTCCTACCATCCACCTGTGGTTGGGCAAGCGACCAGAACGTGTGTGTACGGTGGAGGCGCGGCTGGCCCGCAACGTGCCCTCGGTCGCGGGCCGCGAGGATGTGGTCCAGGTGCGCCTGGAAGAGCGGGAGGGTGACCTCTGGGCCGTGCCCGTGTTCGGCAAGTCGAACCTCATCTACACCCTCATCCGCAGCGATGGCTACTTCGTGATCCCCCTCGACAGTAACGGCGTGGCAGAAGGGGGTGTGGTGGAGGTGTATTTGCATCGGTAGGGGCGTGAGGCGTGGGGCGTGATGCGTGATACGTGATGCGTGATGTGGGCGGAAGAGTTCCGAACTCTCCAAGAGTTCGGAACTCTTCCGCCGTTGAGGGTTAGATTCCTCCTCCATCACCGCTATCCCCTTCTCGAATTTTTCCCATTTGCACTGCAAAAATTGACAAAACAGGGGGGCTTGTGGCATACTTGCGCCACCGTTGCATCTCCAGTCTCCGAGATTAGAGATTGGAGATTAGAGATGGGTGAGGGGTAGAGGAGCCAAGACGGATGAGCCAGGCTGGGACGTTGAAGGACACGCCCGCGGGGGAAGTGCTCAACGTGCTTCTCCGCAAGGGGCCGCAGACGGTCAAGGAACTGCAGGAAGCGTTGGGGTTGAGCAGCACCGCGGTGCGCCTGCACCTGCATCGTCTGCAGTCGCAGGGGTACATTGAGCCGCGCGAGGAACGCCGCGGTGTTGGGCGTCCTGTGAAGGTGTACCACCTGACCGAGAAGGCCCGCACCGCGATGGGCTCTCATTCGGAGAGTCTGGCCCTGACTTTGTTGGAAGAGATGCTGCGCCTGGAGGGGCCTGAGAAGGTGCGCGTGTTGCTCGACCGTGTGTCTACACGGCTGGCAGACGATTACGGGGAAACCGTACGGTCTTCCAACCTTTACAAACGAATCCAGGAACTGGCCCAGGCCCTGGAACGCCGCGGCATCCTGGCCGATGTCATCCAGGTGGGCGAGGATACGATTTTCATCCGCGAGTACACCTGCCCTTACTACGACTTGGCCCAAGACTATCGGGCCATCTGCGAAATGGAAGAGTCTCTTATGTCCCAGGTCCTGGGCACCCCCGTCACTCTGGAGGCCTGCATGATGGACGGGGAGCACGGCTGTATGTTTGCCATTTCGCTCGGCAACGCTGACGAAAATGTAGCTATGCAAGACGATAGACGGTAGACGATGGACGATAGCCGACCATTGTCCATCGTCTACCGTCTATCGTCAAACTCATACCCAGTAAGGAGGATGTAACCATCATGACCAGTACGTTGGAAATTCGTGATCTGCACGCCGGCATTGAAGGGAAGGAGATTCTCAAAGGTGTGAACCTGACCATTCGCCAGGGCGAGATTCACGCCCTCATGGGGCCGAACGGGTCGGGTAAGAGCACCCTCGCCTATGTGATCATGGGGCATCCTGGCTATGAGGTGTACAGCGGCGATATTTTGCTGGATGGGGAGAGCATTCTGGAGATGGAACCCGATGAGCGGGCGCGCGCGGGTCTCTTCCTCGCCTTCCAGTATCCTGTTGCCATCCCAGGGGTGACGGTAGCCAACTTCCTGCGCCAGGCGGTGAGCGCGGTGCGCGGGTACACCGCCCAGCGGGAGGAGGGCGCGCCGATTGGCTCCAACCTGATGCCCATGCGCGAGTTCCGCAAGGAATTGACCGAGGCCATGAAGATGCTGGGCATCGATCCCTCGTTTGCTCGTCGTTATCTCAACGAGGGGTTTAGTGGTGGGGAGAAGAAGCGAGCGGAGATTCTTCAATTGGCGCTTCTCAAGCCCAAGTTTGCCGTCTTGGACGAGACGGATTCGGGGTTGGATATTGACGCAGTTCGCGCCGTAGCCGAGGGTGTCAACCGTTTGGTTGGTCCCGACCTGGGTGTGCTCATCATCACCCACTACCAGCGCATTCTCAACTACATTGAGCCGCATTACGTCCACGTCTTCTACGACGGGCGCGTTGTGCTTTCCGGCGGCCCCGAGTTGGCCCAGGAATTGGAGGCCAAGGGGTATGACTGGATTCGGGAGAAGTTCGCGGAGAAGGTCACGGCGTAATGCGTAATGCGTGTTGCGTAAGACCGACGGATTACGGATTACGCATTACGCTATGATGTAGCGTCACACGGTAATGTTCGCTTATTAACGAGGGGAGGTTATCATGGCGACAGAGCGCGATCGTGAACTGCTTGCAGGCATCAAGGAGGACTACGAAGAGCGTTACGGCTTCAAGATGCCCGAAAAGTACGTGTTCAAGCCCCGCAAGGGTTTGGATCACGAGATCATAGATGTCATCTCCGACATGAAGGGCGAGCCCGACTGGATGCGCCAGTTCAGGCATGAGGCGCTGGAAATTTTCTGGAAGAAGCCCATGCCCACCTGGGGCGCGGACCTGTCGGAGATCGACTTTGACGACATTTACTATTACATCAAGCCCACCGAGGAACAGGGCCGCTCGTGGGACGAAATTCCCGAGGAGATCAAGCGCACCTTCGATCGTCTGGGCATTCCCGAGGCGGAGCGCAAGTTCCTGGCGGGCGTGGGCGCGCAGTATGAAAGCGAGGTGGTCTACCATTCCCTGAAGGAGGAATGGGAGAAGAAGGGCGTCATCTTCCTGGACACGGACACCGCGCTCAAGGAGCATCCCGACCTGTTCAGGGAATACTTTGCCACCGTGGTGCCCCCCGCGGACAACAAGTTCGCGGCCCTGAACAGCGCGGTGTGGTCGGGTGGCTCGTTCATCTACGTGCCCCCTGGCGTCCACGTGGACATTCCGCTCCAGGCATACTTCCGCATCAACGCCCAGAACATGGGCCAGTTCGAGCGCACCCTGATCATCGCGGACGAGGGGAGTTTCGTCCACTACGTGGAGGGGTGCACCGCGCCCATCTATGCCAGCGAGAGTCTTCACGCCGCGGTGGTGGAGATTATCGTGAAGAAGGGCGCGCGCGTGCGCTACACCACCATCCAGAACTGGGCGACCAACGTGTACAACCTGGTCACCAAGCGCGCGGTCGCGTACGAGGACGCCACCATGGAGTGGGTGGACGGCAACCTGGGCTCCAAAGTGACCATGAAGTACCCCGCCGTCTACCTGTTGGGCAAGGGCGCGCACGGCGAAGTGCTCTCCATCGCCTTTGCGGGCAAGGGGCAGCACCAGGACGCGGGCGCGAAGATCGTGCACGCGGCGCCATACACCACCAGCCGCGTGATCTCCAAGTCCATCAGCAAGGATGGCGGTCGCGCCGCGTACCGTGGCCTGCTGAAAGTGGGCCGTGGTGCGCATCACTCCAAGGCCAACGTGGTGTGCGACGCGCTGCTGCTCGATTCCCACTCCCGTTCGGACACCTACCCGTACATCGAAATTGCCGAGGACGATGTGGAAATCGGCCACGAGGCATCGGTGAGCAAGATCGGCGAGGAGCAACTCTTCTACCTGATGAGCCGCGGTCTAACCGAGGAAGAGGCCACGGCCATGATCGTGGCAGGCTTCATCGAGCCCATGACCAAAGAGTTGCCCATGGAGTACGCGGTGGAGTTGAACCGCCTGATTCAGTTGCAGATGGAAGGATCGATTGGATAAAGAACCCAATCTCTAATCTCCAATCTCAGAGAACAGGATTCGGGGTTGGAGATTGGAGATTAGGGCTCAGAGGATTAGAGATTGGAGATTCGAAATTAAGGAGGCACAGCAGCCCATGAGCATAAAAGAAGCACTCGACCTCACCTTCAGCCCTGATGCGGTCAAGGCACTGTCGGAGATGTTGGACGAGCCTGGCTGGATGCTGGACTTGCGCCTGACCGCGTGGCGCTTCTTCGAGGAGATTCCCTGGCCCACAGGGAAAGAGGAGACCTGGCGGCGCACGTCGCTGCGCGGGTTCAAGTTGGAGAACTATAAGCCTTTCGCCACCGAAGTGCTGACGGAGGTGACCCAGGAGGCGAGTCTGGCCACGGTGTACCAGGACCACCTGGCGGAACTGGGCTCCGCGGGGGAACTGGTCATGGATGGTGGACAGGCGCTGTACCACCACTTGCGCGACGACTTGGCTGAGAAGGGTGTGATTTTCACTGACCTGCACACTGCGGTGCGTGAGTACCCCGAGTTGGTGCAGCGCACCTTTGCCCAGATGGTGCCCATGGACGCCAACAAGTTCGCCGCGCTCCACTACGCGTTCTGGCGCGGCGGCACGTTCCTCTATGTCCCCCGCAACGTGAGCGTGGATCTGCCCTTGCAGACCATCGCCCGCCTCAGCCAGGAGGGCGCGGCGGGGTTCTACCACACCATCATCGTCACCGAGGAAAGCGCCACCGTCACCCTGATGGAGGACTACTTCGGTGGCGTCAACGGCATGCACAACGGTGTGGTGGAAATCTTCCCAGGCCCCAATAGCCAAGTACGCTACGTCCACGTGCAGGAATTCGACGGCACCCTGTGGAACTTTGGCACTCACCGCATCCGCACCCAGCGGGACGCCGAGGTGGTCCACCTGATGGCGTCCTGGGGGAGCCGCGTGAGCAAGGTGTGGATCAACCTGGATTTGGCTGAGCCAGGCGGGCGGGGCCAGTTGCTGGGCCTCTACTTCACGACCGACCGTCAGCACGTGGACCATCACACCATGCAGAATCACATCGCGCCCAATTGCAGCAGTGATTTGCTATACAAGGGTGCGCTCAAGGATCACAGCCGATCCGTCTATCAGGGATATATCAAGGTGTGGCCTGGCGCGCAGAAGACCGACGCCTACCAGGCCAATCGCAACCTGATTCTCGACGGCTCCGCGCGGGCCGATTCCATCCCTGGCCTGGAAATCGAGGCCGACGACGTGCGCTGTACCCACGGTGCCACCGCGGGGCAGATTCCCGAGGAGTACATCTTCTACCTGGAAAGCCGCGGGCTGGATCGGTCTCAGGCTGAGCGCCTTGTGGTAAGCGGCTTCTTCCAGGAAGTGCTGGAGCGCGTGGAGAACGCGGACGTCCAGCGCAAACTGGAAAGCACCATCGCCGAGCGCCTGGGCGTCGAACTGGCCGATCTGGGGTTTGGGGAGTAACGGTTGGGGGCGGCCGAAAGGTCGCCCCCATTGGGATCAAGTTAAGTGTTTCGAGATGTCGAAGAGACCCTTCTCCTGTTTTGGCATGTATCTGACGCAAGGAGGATGACGGGCCTCCATGGGCCTCGGCCTAGGTCGTAGCCCTGAGAAGAGAAGAAATTCGTGTGGTGCGGGCGGGCGAAGCCCGCCCGCACCACACGAATTTCTTCTCTTCTCGTCAAGGTGCGACCTACGTCGCGTCTCATCAGGGGCAGGGGACCTCACTTGCGTCAGACGAGGACGCATGTCCATGTAGAAGGGCGCAACGATTTCAACACGCTTAACCGTCAACTTGATGCGCATCGGGCGGCAAGAAGTCGTCCCCATCACGATGATGGAGGGATTATGGCGACAGTCGCGGAAATGACGAAGGAAGAATTGCGCGATCTTATCGAAAGCGTGGTGGAAGAGAAACTCTTGGAACTCTTGGGGGATCCCGACGAAGGATGGGTCCTGCGCGAAGAAGTGCGGAAACGTCTTCGGCGGCAGAAGCGCGCCGTGGCAGAAGGCGAGCGCGGTGAGTCTATAGAAGATCTAAGCGCAGTATTGTCATCCACTTGGTAGGTCACCGCAGAGAGATTTATCGTAAACGGTGAGGAGAACGCGCCATGACGCCTGTCCAGCCCACTGCCAAAGCACAGCCCCTCGACGTTAAGCGGATTCGCGAGGATTTCCCCATCCTTCGCGAACAGGTACACGGCAAGCCCCTCGTGTACCTGGATAGCACCGCGTCCGCTCAGAAGCCGCGTCAGGTCATCGATACCCTGGCCTTCGTCTACGAACATGCCTACGCCAACGTCCACCGTGGCATCCATTACCTGAGCGAGACGGCGACCCAGATGTACGAGGACGCGCGGCGTAAGGTTGCCCGCTTCATCAACGCCCGCTCCCCCCGCGAGATCGTCTACGTCCGCAACACCACCGAAGGCATCAACCTGGTCGCGTACGCCTGGGGTCTGCCCAACCTCAAGCCTGGCGATGAGGTGCTTATCACCGAAATGGAGCACCATTCGAACATTGTCCCCTGGCAGCTGGTGTGTCAGATGACAGGCGCGACCTTGCGCTGGGTACCCATCACTCCTGAGGGCTTCCTGGACATGGAGGCGCTGGATCGTCTGCTGACAGAGCGCACCAGGATATTCGCGTTCACGGCCATGTCCAACGTGCTGGGCACCATCAACCCCGTGAAGGAATTGGTGGCGCGGGCCCACGCGGTGGAGGCTCTGGTCCTGGTCGATGGCGCCCAAAGTGTGCCCCACTTGCCTGTGGATGTGCAGGACCTGGACTGTGACTTTCTCGCCTTCTCGGGCCACAAGATGTGCGGCCCCAGCGGTATCGGTGTCCTCTACGGCAAGCGGGAACTCCTGGAGGCGATGCCCCCCTTCCTGGGCGGGGGCGAGATGATTCGCCAGGTGAAGTTGACGGGCTCGACCTGGAACGACCTGCCTCACAAGTTCGAGGCGGGCACGCCTGCCATTGCCGAGGCCATCGCCCTGGGCGCGGCCGTGGACTACCTGAGCAATCTGGGCATGGACAACGTGGCTGCCCACGAGCGCGCGCTGGTGCGCTACGCGTACGAACGCATGCAAGACGTCGAGGGCTTGCGCATCCTGGGGCCTGGCCCTGAGCATCGGGGGGGCGTCATCGCCTTTACTCTGGGTGACGTCCACCCGCACGATATCGCCGCCATCCTGGACGCGGAGGGTATCGCCATTCGCGCGGGGCACCACTGTGCCCAACCCGTGCACGACCGATACGGCATTCCCGCTTCGGCGCGCGCCAGTTTCTACGTGTATAATACCGAGGAGGAAGTGGACGTCCTGGTGACGGCGCTTCACAAGGTTGTAGAGACGTTCGCGTTTTAGACGATGGACGATGGACGATGGTTGTCAAGGCTGGACTATCGTCTATCGTCCATCGCCTTATCTCTCTGGCGCGCGAGGGCAATGATGCACGACCTGTACGCAGAGGAGATCATCGACCACTATCGGTATCCCCGCAACAAGGGGAGCATGGAAAAACCCGACCTGGTCTATCACGACTCCAACCCCTTCTGTGGAGACGAAGTGACCATCATGCTCAAAGTGGAAGACGGTCGGGTGGTGGACGTGAAGTGGCAGGGGCACGGGTGCACGATCAGCCAGGCCTCCGCGTCCATGCTCAGCGAGGAGATCAAGGGTAAGACACTGGAGGAATTGCGCCACTGGGGGAAGGAGGAGGTACTGGATCTGCTGGGCATTCCCCTGGGGCCCGTGCGCATCAAGTGCGCCTTGCTTCCTCTAAAGGCTCTAAAGGCCGCGGCCTGGGGCATCACCACGTGGCCGCATGAGGAAGAGGAGGAAGAGGGTAAGGGGACAGTATAGGCTGAGGAAGAAGGGCGATGGAAACGAAAACAATTGACGTCCAGGAAGCACAGAAGCAGTTGGAGAAACTTCTTGCCCACCTCTCGGTTGGCGAGGAGATCATCATCACTGATGGCAAGATCCCCATCGCTCGCTTAGTCCCAATCTCCTCGCGCATACCCGGCCTGCACAAGGGAGCCATCTGGATCAGTCCAGACTTTGACGAACCTCTGCCCGAGGAATTCTGGACAGGTGACACATGAAGTTGCTCTTGGATACGCACACGTTTATCTGGTGGGATAGCGATCCTGCCAGACTCCCCCCACGAGTGCTTGCCCTGTGTCAGGATCGTCAGCATACGCTAATTCTGAGCGTCGTCAGCATTTGGGAAATGCAGATCAAACATCAACTGGGCAAACTTAAAGTTGGGGATGCCCCTTCGTGACATTGTGGAGCACCAGCAGCGGACGAACGGGTTAGAAATCCTCGATATGACCGCTGCACACATATGGGCATTGGAGGGGGTGCCAGCGCATCATAAAGATCCATTCGACCGTTTGCTTGTGGCCCAGGCAATTGTTGAGGGTGCGATCTTGCTGAGCGGGGACGCGGACATTGCCAGGTATCCTGTAAGGGTGGTCTGGTAATCCGTCAATGATGACATAGGGAGGAGAACGCCGTATGCCCTGGATCAAGGTGGCCAAGGTTGAGGAGATTCCCGCGGGGTCTCGCAAGGTGGTGGATATCGACCCCGACCTGAGCATTGCGGTCTTCCATGTGGACGGCGAATGGTATGCCATTGAGAATCGGTGTACCCACGACGACGGGCCCCTGGTGGAGGGGGACCTGGTCGTGCCGTATGTGGTGGAGTGCCCGCGCCACGGCGCGCGCTTCGACATTCGCACGGGCGACGTGTTGCGCATGCCCGCCTTCGAACCTGTGCCCGTGTTCGAGATCAAAGTCGAAAACGGTGAGGTGTACGTACACGTGGAGTGAGGCAGAAACATGGAACTGCAGGTCAAATACATCGATGTACCCCAAGAGCGGTTGGCTGAGGTGTGCCGTAGGTATCACGTGGCCACGTTAAAGGTGTTTGGATCGGTTGCCAGAGACGAAGCCCGTGAGGAGAGTGACATCGATCTTCTTGTCCAGTTCAAGGAGCCTGTGGGCCTCTTAGAACTGGTGCGCCTTGAACGGGAACTGAGCGAACTCTTTGGTCGCGAAGTCGATCTGGTTACTGAACAGGGCCTCAGCCCTTACATCCGAAACGACGTTTTGTCCAGTGCTTACACCTTATATGATTGGGAGGCGAATCCATGAGTGAGGAGACGGAAAAGACGCAGGAAACGCAGCAAACCGCGGAGAATGCGCTTGGCGTGACGGTTGACGATATTCGCCAGGTGTTGAAGGAACACGTGTACGACCCTGAGATTGGCATCAACGTGGTCGACCTGGGGCTGGTGTACGACATCAAACTCCTGCCCGAGGAGAAGAAGGTCATCATCGACATGACGCTGACCAGCCCTGCCTGCCCCGTGGGGCCGCAGATTCTCGCCAGCGCCCAACGCTGGATTCACGAGACCTTCCCCCAACTGGACGAGGTGGAGATCAACCTCGTCTGGACGCCCTTGTGGAATCCCTCGATGATGAGCGAGGAAGCGAAGGATATTTTGGGGATCTTTTGACGATGGACGGTGGACGGTGGACGATGGTTAAACTATCGTCCATCGTCCATCATCTATCCGTCCATCGTCGGCAGCCTGAACGGCGGCGGCCCTGCTTCTTCCTCTCCCTGCACCCTGACCTGTAACGCCCACCTGAGTGCTTCCCTGTCCGACCAGGGATACTCGACCTCGCCGAAGCACATGCTGCGCTCGTGCCCCTTGCCGAACACGGCCACCGTGTCGCCAGGCTGGGCCATCATCACGCCTTTGAGAATGGCCTGCTGGCGGTCGGACACGCGCCAGAACGACTGCCCTTCAACACCACCGCCCTCCCGCGCGCCCCGCGCCATCTCCTCCAGAATCGCCTCCAGCGACTCCGTGCGCGGGTCCTCGGCCGTGAGGATGACCACATCCGCCAGTTGGGCGCCGATTTTGCCCATGAGATAGCGCTTGGCCACATCGCGCAGGCCCGCGCTGCCGAAGATGGCGATCAGGCGGCCAGGGGTGAGCGCGCGCAGCGTGTGCAACGCCCGCTCCAGGGCCACGGGCGAGTGCGCAAAATCCACCACGGCCAGGAAATCCTGTCCCTCGTGCACACGCTCCATGCGGCCAGGCACCCCGTGCACCCGACGGACGCCCTCGGCCACCGCGTCCAGGGGGAGGCCAAGGCCCACCCCCGTAGCCACCGCGGCCAGAATGTTGTACACGTTGAACTCCCCAATGAGCGGACTTTCGATGTGCACCGACCCCGCGGGGGTCAGCGCGTGCACGCGCGTGCCCTCGCTCCCCA
Source organism: Anaerolineae bacterium (assembly GCA_026983525.1). Lineage (GTDB taxonomy): Bacteria > Chloroflexota > Anaerolineae > JAADDB01 > JAADDB01 > S141-23. The sequence goes on from JALWHQ010000052.1 coordinate 16,124, forward strand.
CCTCCACCGACGCAGGGCGGACCTCTGCATCATCGCCCATCCCGTACGTGAGCACGCGGTCGGCAGGGGTATCCTTCAGGTGAAAGTAGGAGGTGTCGTCGCGGTTGATGACCGCCACTTTGGGGATCCCCGCTTTGCGCGGGCTGTGGGCCATGAGGTCGAACAGGCGGGCCTTGGCCGCCATGTACGCCTCCCACGTGCCGTGATAATCGAGATGCTCGTGGGTCACGTTGGTGACCACGGCCACGTCGAAGGCCACCGCGTCCACGCGGCGCTGATCCAGGCCGTGGGAGGTGCTCTCCAGGACGGCGGCTTTCACCCCCGCGTCCACCATCTGGCGCAGGTAGCGCTGCACCTCGGGCGCGGGCGGCGTGGTCACGTGGAAGCCTGTGTCCAGTTCGCGGTCGCCCACGCGCGCGCCCGTCGTCGTGATCCTGCCCGTGGGCCAGCCCGCCGCTTCCAGGACGCTGGCGATGAGCGTGCTCGTCGTCGTCTTGCCGTCCGTGCCCGTGACGCCCACTACCAGCAGGTCGCGCGAGGGGTGGTCGTACCAGGCCGCGGCCAGGTGAGCCAGCGCCTCGCGACTGTTGGGCACCCGCAGGTAGGTCGCTCGCGCCCGCCATTCCTCCTGGGGCGGATCCTCACCCACGATGACGGACGCGCCCGCGTCCAGGGCCTGAGGAATGAAGCGGTGGCCGTCCACGTTCACCCCCCGAACGGCCACAAAGCACGCGCCCGCGCGCACCTGCCGCGAGTCCGCTACGACCGCGGTCACGCAGCGGTTCGCCGTACCGTGAAGTTCGTATGTGGGCAGAGATGCCAGGAGTTCGTCGAGTTTTCGGGACATGGGTTGGATGGGACGATGGACGATGGACGATGGACGATGGTCTATCGTCTATCGTCCATCGTCCTTCAAGATCCTCTTCAACGGCCTGTTGGGGTCGGCGATGACCCGCACCTTCTTCGGAAGGACCTCGATGTCGAGTTCGCGCGTGCCTTCGATGATGGCCTCGCCATCGGTGTGCGCGGGGGTGTGAATGTCCGTGCGGATGCGCAGCCGCGCGGTGCGCACGATGTCAAACGCGGGGTCGTAGATGTGCGTGCCCTTGATGGCTTTGGGCAGCAGTTTGAGGATCTCCACGCGGCCCAATTCCTTGGCAAACCCCACGTCCAGAAGGCCATCGTCCACCTCGGCCATGGGTGTTAGCCAGAACCCGCCCCCCGCGCGGCGGCCATTCCCCACCGTGAGCAGAAGCATCCGCTCCCGCCGTTCGCCGTCATCCCATTGGGCTTCTACAAAAGGCTGCTGAAAGCGAACCAGGGCGCGAAACACGGCCACCAGGTAAATGAGGAACCCCTGCAAGCGTTGGATGCGTCGACTTTCCAGGTTGACCTGGGCCTCAAAGCCGATGCCGCTGGTGTTGATGAAGTAGCGATAGGGCGTGGTGGGGCCGAGGACATCGGGGCTGTGGAGGAGCCCCACGTCCACGAGCCGCTGACCCTCGGTGAGGAGTTGTTCCACCATGCGCTCGGGCTTGCGGGACATGCCGATGACGGTGGCAAAATCGTTGCCCGAGCCGACGGGGAACGCGGCCAGGGGGATGGTCTCGCGGTCGCCCGCGGCGCGGCACAGGCCGTTTACCGTCTCGTTGAGGGTGCCGTCTCCCCCCACGGAGACGACCGCGCCGTAGTTGCCCCCGCGCGCGGCGGCCTCGGCCAGGGCCAGCGCGTGGCCTGGTCCCTTGGTGAACACCACGTCGTAATTCACGCCGCGCGCCTTCAGGGCCGCTTCCACCCTGGCCCAGCGTTTGCCCGCGCGCCAGCGGTCGGACGAGGGGTTGACGATGAACAGATAGTCAGGCATTTTCCCTCCAGAGGATAGGTATTCTGTAAGGCATTCCCTCTGCAGGGCTCTATTATATGTGAACCTAACGGCTTGAGAGTAATTGAAGTCCTTAGGGGTTGCATGATTCCTACAATGTGGTTGCTGGTGTGCACAAATGGCGGGGATAAAGTAAGATATCCCTTGGATAGGATCCGTGCTTTGATATTTCCCACAAGGAGGTGGTTCTCATGGACTATGAGTACATCGTGGTTGAGCGCCCCGTCGAAGGTGTGGCGCTGGTGCGCCTGAATCGCCCCAAGCAGTATAACGCCCTTAACCTGCAAGTTCTCACCGAACTGGCCCACGCGTTCGAGTCCCTGGATAAGGATGAGGGCGTGCGGGCCATTGTGCTTACCGGCAATGACAAAGCTTTTGCCGCGGGTGCAGATATTAAGGAAATGATTACCCGTACATCCGCAGAGATGAAAAGCGCCCCCTTCGTTGCCGGATGGGATGCGGTGGCTATGGCCCGCAAGCCCGTCATCGCCGCGGTATCTGGCTATGCCTTAGGGGGTGGGGCAGAATTAGCCTGGGCGTGTGACATCATCATTGCCAGCGAAACGGCCGTATTCGGTCAACCGGAAATCAACTTGGGCATCATCCCCGGAGCGGGGGGCACTCAGCGGCTGGCCCGCACAGTGGGGAAGTACCTGACCATGGAAATGGTGCTTAACGATCGACGACTAACGGCTGAAGAGGCGGCCCGTTTTGGCCTGGTGAATCACGTCTATCCCTTGGCCTCGTATTTGGACGAGGCCATTAAATTAGCCGCGAAGTTGGCCTCGCGCGCGCCGTTGGCTGTCCAGTACGCCAAGGAGGCTGTCCTCTTTGCCTTCGAAAGCCCCTTGCGCGCGGGCCTCCAGCACGAGCGCTTGCTGTTCTATACCCTTTTCGGCACAGAGGACCAGAAGGAAGGGATGCAAGCCTTTATTGAGAAGCGAGCCCCGGAGTGGAAAGGGCGGTAAGCAGGTCATGAGCGTAGGGCACTGGCCCAAGACGTTCAGAGGAAAGGATGGGCGGCTGTATACCATCCGACCTATGGGGCCTGACGACACCGAGCGCATGATCGATTTCCTGGCCCGTCTTTCCCCCGAGACCCGCTACCGACGTTTTCACATACCTATTCCTGACCCGCCGCGTGAGGAACTCTTGCGGAGCGTGGGCGAACATATCGCTATTCCCCCCGAACGCGGTGTGGCGTTGGTTGCCTTGGATAACGACTGCATTGTGGGAAGTGCGCGTTGCGTCCGTCCCACGGTGGGGGACTCAAAGGCTGAGGCCGCGGTGGTAGTGCGGGATGACTTCCAGGGCCGGGGCATCGGCAAGCAATTGTTGCTGTCGCTGGTGGAAGCGGCGCGCGCCTGTAGCATTCGCGTCTTGTACGCCTATATCCAGCCGTACAACACCCACATTTTCGACATGTTGCGCCATGCCCACTTGCCCACGCACATCGTATTTGACAGGGGGGCTATTCGTGTGGAGGTGGATATCGGAGAGAGGGCAGAGGAAAAGGCAGGTTGAGGCAAACGGGGGGCGGAAGGCATATCAACTCTTGATGGAGCCCTTCTGACGTTAAGGGGAGGGACGGTCATTTTCTCTGGGGGCACCGGCAATGGGAAGGGTGAAGAAGAAGGTCGAGCCCTCGCCCGGTTTACTGTGCACCCAGATACGTCCGCCGTGGGCTTCGACGAGAGCCTTGGCCAGAAACAGGCCCAGACCCGCGCCCTTGGTTTTCCGGCGTAAACTGGTGTCCACGCGGTAGAAGCGCTCGAACAAGTAGGGCTGCTCTTCTTCAGGAATGCCGATCCCCTGGTCGGCCACGTACACGGTGACTTCGTGGGTGTTAGCCCATGCTCCCACGCGAATTACCCCTCCTTCGGGAGAATACTTGATCGCGTTGCTCAACAGGTTGTCCAACACCTGGCGAATTCGTTCCCTGTCCGCCCAGACGGGGGGTAAGTCGTCCGGTACATCTATCACAATTTGATGGGCCGCGGTTTGCACCTGAAATCCATCTACCACCCGCTTTATCACTTCCTTAAGGTCGACTTCCTCAAATTCAAGTTTTAACCCTCCGGCTTGAATGCGTGAGGCATCCAAAAGGTTGTCGATGAGGTGGGTTAGGCGGTCGGCTTCTTCCTCGATGATTTGGAGTCCCTCACGAATCGTGTCCATATCCCACTGTACATCCTCTCGGCGCAAGGTCGCGGCATATCCCTTGATAAGGGCGACAGGCGTCTTCAATTCGTGGGAAATCACTGAAATGAACGTTGACTTCATTTCTTCTGCTTCTCGAAAGCGCGTGATGTCATTGACATTGACGATGATATACTGCAGTTCACCCGCTTCATCGAATACCGGAGTGTACGTAACGCCAACCGTGATGCGCGGTTTGCTCGGGCGCACAATGTCGCCCTCGCGATAGATTTGCTCCTTGAAAGGTATGCCTTTTTCCATCTGCACGCACGGATCGGGCTCTGAGGCATTTTCCAAATGAAGAACGGCATGTCCTGGCTTGCCGCGCGCTTTTTCCACGGGCCACCCGGTCATACGGCTCAGGGTGCGGTTGATGACCTCCACACGGCATTCAGCGTCTAAAATCATGATACCGTCCGCGCTGTTGTCGATGATTGCCCGCAGTCGGTTCCGTTCCAGTTGGAGGGCTGTATAGAGTCGGGCATTGCGGACGGCAATAGCGGCCAGGTCGGCAAAAGTGCGTAAGAGGTATTCCTCTTCCACTGTGAAGGGGCGCTCCGAGGTACGGAAGATGTACAATAGGCCCAGGAATTCGTCTTCAATGGTCAGAGGAATCGCTACAACTTGGCGCAGGCTTAGTCCGGTAGCCTCGGCTACCAAGTGCAAACGGGAAAGGATGTCCTGGCGAGAGATGCTCCAGCCCTCTTCGGTGCGGGAGTAAGGGATGTCTTCGAGCAGGGGACGGAATCGGGGCAACAGAGTGGGGGGAAGGCCGTACGCGGCCACTACTTGCAGGTGACCCCGCCGGGCGCGCAGGGCTAAGAGGCCGATTTGTCCGTGGAGAATTTCGACTGCACTTTGGAGGATGCGTTGGAACACGTCCTTCAAATCCAGGCTTGAGGCGAGAACGCGAGCAATTTCCAAAAGAAAATGGAACTGTTGTACGGGATGCATTAACATGGCTACGTGTTCTTCCTCCTCTTGGGGCGTGCAAATAGGCCGTGCCAAAATCCCATACCCCATCCCCAATGCATGACCCACAATGCGCCCCATGCTCTCCACCAGTGCTTCCAACCTACCTGCAATGCGATTTCCCCTGCTACAGTGGCGGCGCCGACTGCGTAAGCAACAAGCAGCCCTAATGCGACGAGAGGTGCCCAAGCAATGCGCCACCCCAGGAATAGCAGAATCCAGAAACCGGCTACCAGCAAAGGTGCAGGCAATTGGCGTAAGCGCAGGGCGCGCGGATACTGTCGCAACATTTGGGCTTTCCAAAATCCATATCGCACGTACTGTCGCCACAGTGCCTGCAGGGAGTTCCTGGCAACTGTCCAGGAGCGTATCTTGGGGTCAAAGAGCACTCTTCCTCCCTGGCGACGTAATCTGTAGAATAATTCGTAATCCTCGTTGGCCTCCAGGCGTTCGTTGAACCCGCCCAGGTGAATCAATGTGTCCTTACGCCAGGCTCCCAGGTAAACTGTGTCGGCCCAGCGGCGACGTCGTGATTGACGAAAAATAGCAGGTCCTCCACCTAAAGGGTGGGCCATGACGGTGGCGATAACCTCACCCCAGGAGGATACGCCTATTGGTTGGTAGACTCCTCCCACGGCATCTGCGCCGTACACCTCCAAGGCAATGACACATCGCCGTAAGTACTCCGGCGCGAGCACCGTGTGCCCATCCACACGCACAATGATTTCGCCTGAAGCTGCTTGGATTCCCAAGTTGAGCGCGGCAGCGATACCCCCAGACGGGTTGATCAAAAGGCGTAGATTTGGATGACGGTGACGGTAGGAGGCAACAATCTCCCGTGTGTTATCGGTAGAGCCCCCATCGATGACCAGGACTTCTACAAGGTCAGGGGGATAGTTCTGAGTAAAAATAGAATCGAGGCAGTAGGGGAGATAACGGGCCTCGTTAAGTACAGGGATGAGGACGGAAATCGTGGGATAATCCGTGCGCGTAACAGCCCATCCTGTAGGGGTAATGACCAGTACATCCCGTAGGGGACGGGGGTGTGTACGTGCAGAGCCTGTCGCGGGCTTTTCGCCAAAGGATGGCATGGGTACTTGCATCACCAACCCTACTCCTTACGTCGTTTCATCTTCATTATAACACAAAAGGGGCGGACAGGATGTCCGCCCCTTTTCCCGCAGTCGAGGGTGGTGCTCATTAGGCTTATGGTGTTATAGGCTGATTTCCACATTGGCCGCGTCCTCGGCCGGGATGTCCCTTGCCCTGGGGAGAGCGAGGAACCCGGGTTAACATGTCCTCGACTCGTTCTCGGGCCATAGCGAGTAATGTGCCTGCTTGTTCCTGGGTAAGACGTCCCTCGGAGACTAACTGATTTAGACGTTCCGACTTCGGCTCCAGGAGGGCGTTCACAATATCATCCAGGGGAATTCCCTTCTCATCTGCCACCTGGGCTACGCTTTTACCCGCCTGCAGTTCTGACCACAGGTCAAGCGCATCCATGCCCAGAACCTGGGCAGCTATGATGAAGGGATGCAGCGAAAATGGGCGATGTAAGCGATCTTCCACCCGCACACGAGCGAGCGCGAGCAGAGCATCCGCTTGTTGTTCAGTCAAACGCCCGGCTTCAACGGCTCGGTTCAAGCGTTCGACCTTGGGAGCTACAAGTGCATCAACAATCGTCGCCAGATCAATGCCTTGCTCCTGTGCCACGTCGGCCACAGTCTTGCCGGAACGCAAAGCCGCGACCAAGTCTTGCGCGGACATATTCAACACGTCAGCAATGGTCTGGATCTCCCTCCACTGATGGCGCGTTTGGTTAGCTTCAGGATGATTCGGTCCGGCCCCATGCCGCTGTTGTCCCATAGGGACATTCACAAATTGGGGTCCTGGTCCCCATGTCATGAGAGTATTCGGACTCGTGTCTGGACTTTGCGCCATGACCAACTGGCTGCCTGTGAGCAGACCTATACCCAACAGAGTAGCAAGCAATACAACCAGTCTCCGCTTCATGGTTCACCTCCATGTGGATGTATGGATTGATGCGTACCCCTGTGGAAGGGATTTGAGCGCTCTGTTCTCCCCTTTCCCGCCATCAGTGTAGCAAAAAAACGTGGAGAAATTGTGGAGATGTGGGACATAGTTTTTTGTAAGGGCTCATACTTGACAAGAAGGGGGGGATTCTCTATACTGGGGGTATCATGAGATATGCACACGTATTTGTTGGCGCGCAAGTGATGCAGTCTTTGCTCACCTGCTCCTGTATGGGGCGGGTGTAATCGGCGCGGGAGCCGGTTGCACCCGCAACGGAGGCCGGAGCGGTGAGTTGTTCGCGCGTCCCCGTGTGCGAGAGGCAACGAATAGCGGAAATGAAAAAATGCACAAGTTCCTGATATATCGATAAGCCAACTATCTGGCTTTGTTCAGGTGGACAGCAAGGCTCACTGCCCCGGCCGGGGTAGTGAGCCTTTTCTTTTGTATGCTGAACCAACTCACAAGGAGGAACGTGAACATGGCAACGGTGTACATTCCAACACCACTACGACGACTCACCGGAGGGCAGAGCAAAGTTCAGGTTGCAGGGAGTACCGTTCGGGAAGTGCTTCAGAATCTGGACGCCCAATATCCGGGCATTGGCGAGCGCTTGTTCGATGACCAGGGCAACATCAAGCGCTTCATCAACGTGTTCGTGGAGGACGACGAAATCCGCACTTTACAGGGGCTGGATACCCCTGTAGCCGAGAATGCCAAGATTTCCATCGTGCCGGCTATGGCCGGAGGCGCTTCGACACAAGGGAACGGGCGCGCGCGCCCCGTGCGCCTTACTCGTGAACAGCTCCTTCAGCAAGTGATGGCTCAAATCAAAGAGATCGACATCCACAAATTGCACACCATGCTCCAAGGAGCAGACACTCCCCTGGTCATCGATATTCGTGAGCCGCACGAAGTGGAGCGAGGGCACATCCCCGGGGCAAAGATAATCCCGCGCGGATTTCTCGAGTTGTGGATTGATGATTTGGCTTACGATCCGGATCAGCCTATCGTCATTTACTGCGCCGGAGGGGTGCGCTCTGCTCTGGCCGCGAAGGCCCTGCAGGATATGGGGTACCGACAGGTGTATTCGCTCGCGGGCGGATTCCATGCGTGGGAAAGCGCAGGCTTGCCCGTTGAAACCCCGCGCGTGTTCACCCCCGAACAACGGGAGCGCTACAGCCGCCATTTCATCCTGCCCGACGTTGGAGAAGAAGGACAGGCCAAACTTCTCGACGCCAAGGTGCTCCTGGTGGGGGGAGGAGGCTTGGGCTCACCCGCGGCCCTTTACCTTGCCGCGGCCGGCGTGGGCACGCTGGGGATCATCGATCATGACCGGGTCGACCTGAGCAACTTACAGCGGCAGGTGCTCTACACCACCGCGGATGTTGGCCGTCCCAAGGTAGAGGTCGCGGCGGAACGGCTAAAGGCGCTCAATCCGGACATTAATGTCGTCACCTATCGGGAGCCGTTGTACTCGGAAAACGCGCTGGACATTATCCGCGAGTACGACATCGTCATCAACGGCACGGACAACTTCCCCACCCGTTATCTGGTCAATGACGCGTGTGTCCTCTTGCGCAAGCCCCTGGTCGACGCCAGCATTTTCATGTTCGAGGGGCAGGTAACCGTTTACCAGCCTGCCATTCCGGAACTGGGCATCGAGGGTGGGCCCTGCTATCGTTGCTTGTATCCGGATCCGCCGCCGCCGGGCGAAGTGCCCTCATGCGCCGAGGCCGGTGTGCTGGGCGTCTTGCCGGGCATCATCGGTTCCATCCAGGCTGTGGAAGCCATCAAGTTGATCCTTGGCATTGGGGAGCCCCTGATTGGGCGGCTGCTCATGTACGACGCGCTGGCCCAGGAGTTTCGTGTGCTCAAGGTACAGCGCAATCCAGAGTGCCCTGTGTGCGGCGATCATCCGACTATTCGGAAACTTATCGATTACGAACAGTTCTGCGGTGTGCCCATGCCACGGCCAAACGGCCAACACACGTCGACGCCGGCACAGGTTTGAGCAGGGGGTCCCCTTGTCGAATCCACGCGAGGGAGGGAGAGCCATGCGGACCGATGTTCTGACCCACAATCACACGAGGGTGTACGAGGCCGTGCTACCGCCATATCCATCGGATAGCATCCTGGCCCAGATCGGCAACACGCCTTTGCTGCGGCTGCGTCGCTTAGCACCGGCCAACCCACGTGTCGCCATCTATGCCAAGGCCGAGTGGTTCAATCCAGGGGGGTCCATCAAGGACCGTCCTGCCTTGCGCATTATCGAGGAGGGTGAACGCACAGGCGCGCTGACACGCGATAAAATCATCATCGATGCAACTTCGGGCAACACGGGCATTGGTTACGCGCTGGTCGCAGCCGTCAAAGGGTATCGCATTACCCTGGTCATGCCCGCAAATGTCAGCCAGGAACGAAAGCACATCTTGCGCGCGTATGGCGTTCACATCATTGAATCCGATCCGCTGGAAGGCCAGGATGGGGCTATTCGTTTGGTGCGTGAAATCGTTGCCCGCGAGCCGGAGAAGTATTTTTACGCCGACCAGTACAATAACCCCGCGAATTGGCGTACACACTACGAGACAACGGGGCCGGAGATATGGACCCAAACTCAGGGACGTGTAACTCACTTCGTGGCCGGGTTAGGTACGACGGGCACGTTTGTCGGGGTGGGGCGATTTCTGAAGGAAATGAACCCGTCCATCCGTCTTATCGGTATTCAACCAAGTGACGAATTACAGGTAATCGAAGGGTTGAAGCATTTGGCCACATCCATAGTGCCCGGCATTTGGGATGAAACTTTACCGGATAATATTGTAACAGTTGATGCGGATGAGGTGTGGCATATGGCGCGTCGTTTGGCGCGCGAAGAAGGGTGGCTTGTGGGTCTTTCCGCGGGGGCTGCCATATCAGCCAGTCTGCGCATTGCTGAAACATTGGAAGAAGGGGTTATTGTTACTGTACTGCCCGATTCAGGCCTCAAGTATCTAAGTTTGGGTATTTGGGAGGAGGAATAAGCAAGGGGTGTCCTTAACCAAGGTGGTTTGGTTTACTTTGGGAATTTCTTGGGATACCTTGGGATAACTTGGAAAATTCATGAAGTGCAGGGAAGGGGACTTGCACTGGAAAGGAGAGTACCTATAATCATATGCCAGGGAGCGGGCTATGAGTAGACAAGGCGATGTAGTGGGATTGTGGACTACTGCCAACTGCGCAATTCAATGTAAAACTCAGCGCCCGGTGTATCGCTGCTGCGATAGATAGTGATGCGTGGCATGACTTCGCGATTTCCTATAACGATGGCTAATTCATACGGTCCCGCAGGAGGATGAAAAGCCTCCAATTTAGCGTTGTACGGGTGATAGAACCCAAAATCGGGGGTAGGACGTGTATACCCAAACACCCCCTGTGTAGTAGCCGTTGCCACACGCTTGCCTTCCTGATATAACTCCACCCTCACCCCTGCAAATGGCGCCCCGCTTTTCGTGGACACGTTCACCCACACGGTAAGAATGGGGTTCGTGCTGGGAATGGCAACCGGACCGTAGTAGATGTGAAACAGAGGCGCGGGCGTGGGCGTCGGTGTGGGAATCGGCGTCGGGGGTGGTGTAGGGG
>JALWHQ010000053.1 GCA_026983525.1 Anaerolineae bacterium
CTGAGCGTAATACGGCACCTGGCTGGTCGTGCTCATGATGCGCTTGGTGGGGGAGGGGTCCTGGGTCGCCAGCCATTGCCCCGCTTCCCGCTGTTCCACATCTTCCACCTGGCCCACGTGTGTTAGCGCGAGGCGCAGGTAGGGGTGGGTTCCCACCAGGAGGAGGACCAGTATCAGGCCGAAGAAGAAGTGGGCGCGCGAGGCCGTTCGTCCACTCACATTGAATCCCCCCAGGAGAACATCGGCCAGTGCGTCCACGGCGTATCCGGCCCAGAGGGCAACGAGGGGCACAACCGGCAGCAGGTATCGCGTCCACACGAACAGGATGGTCGAAACTCCCAGCACCGCGGGCAGGAGATACCACAGGGGAAACAACGTTTCCCCCCACTCGCCCCGACCCAATCCTGTAATGACCCCAATGAAAGCGAAAAGGAGCCAAATGCGTCCTAACAAAGGCCACAGCAAGAGGGAGACCTCCCGGCGAAGCACGGCCAGCATTCCCCGGCGGTAGGCCGGGTCTCTCAGGGAGGGAGAGGTGGGGCCGACCCCCGCGCGCACCAGCCGATTTCGATCCAGCAGAGGCCCCGCGGGTGTGCCTTCCGGTCCCAGGCCGTACGCGGCATGGTGGTAGTCCATCCCCCGGGCAATACGATGGGCAATGGAGTAATTGACAATCCCTTTGGTGTCCGGGCTCAGGCGCCCCGTTTGCAGGGAGAGCCAGCCCATCATCGGCAGGACAAGCAAGAGGAAGAGCGCCGCGGTCCCCACGAGCGTGGTCGCGGTGATCGAGAACGGATGGCGTCGAATCCAAACAAGGGCAAGGAGGAGCCCACTCAAGGCAAAGTACACCGCGCCCTCACTCTTCAGCAAGTAGGCGATGGCGAAGAAGAAGGCGACACCCCACCACCAGCGGCTTTGAGGGCCTGTGCGGAGGGCCTTCCAGGTCGCGTATAGGCCCCACATCCAGGCCAACATGAAGGGGGCTTCCACGCGAACGAGGGGGGCGTATTCCACCAGGTAGGGATGGAGGGCAACGAGCAACCCGGCCCATAGCCCGGCCCGTCCACCGAAGAGGTCACGCCCCAGCAGGTAGACGGGAATCACCAGGGCAGCGGAGGAGAGCAGCGCAAGAATGCGCCCGGCCCAGACAAGGTCGCCCACCACCAGTCCCAGCGCCCCAATCAAGTGGGGAAAAATCGACACCATGACCAGTTCGGTTTCCCCGAGGATGCCCACGTACCCGCGGCCGGCCAGCAGGTTGCGGGCCAACGTAATATACGTAGTGCCTTCCGTTTGCAGTACCTGGGCGCGCGGCAGGAAAAGGGCACGCACGCCCAGGGCAAGGACGAACAGCCACACCCATGTCCAATCGCGACCTCGTCTGCGGCGTGACACGTACATGAGCATCCTCCCTTGTCTCGATTCTATTCAATACCCTCCTCGGCGACTAATTGCCTGGCGTATGTGGGAGGCAGTATAATAGCGGGCGTGTGCCGGTTGACCGTGGACGCCGGGAGAGTTTTTGAAGGAGGCAGAGGTTGAGATGATGGGTTTATATAGGGGGCGCTACGCAAGTATCGCCTGGATCATGGCCATACTGACGTTGGCCTGGCTGGTGACCGGGTGTGGA
>JALWHQ010000054.1 GCA_026983525.1 Anaerolineae bacterium
GGGGTGAGGGCCAGGGCATGGACCAACCAACTTCCCAACCGTACCCAAGTGATATCCATGAACGAGGACATCATCAAACGCTGTAAGGCGATCCTTGAGCAATACTACGGCCCGCGCCTCAAGGGGCTCGTGTTGTATGGCTCCGTGGCGCGCGGACAGGAGGACGAGGAGAGCGACATCGATCTCCTCGTCCTCCTCGCCCCTCCTTTCGACTACTTTGAAGAACTGCGCACCATCGTCGAATTGCTATATCCAGTCCAACTGGAATGCAACCGCCTGATCTCCGCCAAACCCGTGCCCTGGGATGCATTCCAACGCGGGGACATCCACCTTTACCGCGTTGCTCAACGAGAAGGAATACGCATATGACAGACCGATCCGACTACCCGACTATCAGGCTACTTGACCACCCGACCAGAAGACCAAACGACGCACGACGTACGACGCACGACGTGCTACTCAGGAGGATATACCCATGGATCTCACCACCACCTACCTTGGTCTGACCCTGCGTAACCCCATCGTCCCCTCGGCCTCGATACTCTCCGAAAAGGTGGAGAACATTGTCCGCATGGCCGAGGCGGGCGCGGCGGCCGTTGTGATGCATTCGCTGTTCGAGGAGCAGATTACGGGCGAGGGGGAAGCCTTCGACCATTATCTCAGTTACGGCGAAGCCATCTCGCCCGAGGCTCAATCCTACTTCCCCGACCTGGGGGAGTTTGTGGGCCCCGATGAGTACCTGGAACACATCCGCCGCGCGAAGGAGCAGGTGGACATCCCCATCATCGGCAGTTTGAACGGCATCTCGCCAGGAGGCTGGGTGGAGTACGCGCGCCTCATCGAAGAGGCGGGCGCGGACGCCCTCGAACTGAACATCTACTACATCCCCACCAATCCCGACCTGACGAGCGCCGAACTCGAGGAGACCTACATGGAGACGGTGCGCGCGGTCAAGGCGCAAGTGTCCATCCCCGTGGCCGTCAAACTCAGCCCCTTCTTCACCAGCCTGCCCAACATGGCCAAGCGTCTGGCCGACGCGGGCGCGGATGGCCTCGTCCTCTTCAACCGTTTCTACCAGCCTGACCTGGACATCGAAAACCTGGAGGTGGTGCCGCGGCTGCGGCTGAGCACCTCGGACGAATTGCTCCTGCCCCTGCGCTGGATCGCTATCCTGTACGGCCGCGTGGACGCGGACCTAGCCCTGACCACGGGTGTGCACACGCACCTCGACGTGCTCAAGGGGCTGATGGCGGGCGCGAAGGTGACGATGATGGCCTCGGCCCTGCTCAGGTTCGGCATCGGGCACATTAGCAAGGTGCTCGAAGATTTGCAGGCCTGGATGGAGGAGCACGAGTACGAGTCCGTGGCCCAGATGCAGGGGAGTTTGAGCCAGGCGCGCGTGCCCAACCCCGCCGCGTTCGAGCGCGCCAATTACATGAAGACCCTGCACGCCTGGCGCCCCGACCCCACGGGATTGCTGCTGTAGGGGAGCGTTGGACTACTGCGTACTCAAAATCCCCACCCTTAAGACTCCCGAGGTCGAGTAGACCTCGGGAGTTTTTCTATAGCCGCTATTTCACCTTGCACGTTTCACGTTTTTCCAGGAAAATACGGGAGCAAGCAACAAGGTACAACAGGTGAGGAGATCAACCAGATGAATCCACATGGCTCGGAAAGTACGCCTTCTATTCCCAGGCGACGCTGGCAGGATTACCTCCGACTGGTCGGATCGGGGTTCGCGATGGGGTCGGCGGATATTGTTCCTGGCGTGTCTGGGGGAACGATGGCGTTCATTTTGGGCATCTACGAGGAATTGATTTTTAGTATTCGCGCGGTAGGGCGTCCCACCTTTTGGCAGGCATTGCTGAAAGGACGCATCAAGGAGGCAGCAACAGCCATCAATCTTCCCTTCCTCGTGGCCGTTGGCTCGGGGATAGTGCTTGCTATCCTCACATTAGCGCGCGGGCTTTCCTGGCTCCTTGAACGTCATCCCGTCCTGGTGTGGAGTTTCTTCTTTGGTCTGGTGCTCGCGTCTGTGTGGACAGTGGGCAGACGTGTGCGACGGTGGAAAAGGTGGTACTTCATCCCCTTGGTGTCCACGGCCTTGTTTGCATTTTGGCTGGTGGGGTCGTTTCCTGCACAGACGCCCAAGGCCCTCCTCTGGTTCTTCCTCAGTGGCATGGTCGCGAGCGTGGCTATGATTTTGCCTGGTATCTCGGGCGCGTTCATCCTGGTGCTCCTGGGCAAATACCAGGACGTCCTCCAGGCAGTGAGTTCGATGGATATACTGACCTTGGGCACGGTGGCTGCTGGCGCGGCGGTGGGCCTCGTCACCGTAGCCCAAGTCCTGGGGTGGCTCTTCCGTCGGTATCACGACTTTACCGTCGTCCTGCTCACAGGGTTTATGCTGGGCAGCCTGCGTAAACTTTGGCCCTGGAAGGAAGCCATCGAAGTGGCCGAAATCGAGGGAGAAATCATCACCCTTGTCGAACAACTGGCCTGGCCTGCCCTGCAAGTAGAGGGACAGTGGAATCTGGAAGTGGCTCTAGCCTTCTCCTTGATGATGGTCGGAATGATCGTGGTACGGTGGTTGAACGGGCTGGCCCAGGCCTGAGAGGAGATACCCATGTTCGAGAAACTGCGTGCCGTGCAATTGGGAGGCATTGTGTTGGTGGCCCTGGTACTTTCAGCGTGTCAACAGCCCGACCAACCCCCTGTGATGACCGTTGTTCCCATTACCCCCCAAGTTCAGGCCACCACGCCTGAACGTCAGGCTCTGCCCCAAGTCGTGACAGGGGGCGAGCACACCTCTCCTGTGGCCCCTCCGACTGGAGCCGCGCTTCCCGTGGTCACGCCCGAGGCCACCCCCAAGCCCCGCATGACCGTGTGGCGCCCGCGCGAGATCGCGGCTCGCGTGCAAGTGGCCCTTGCTCAAATGCTCGGTGTCCAACCTGAGGAGGTGCCGTGGCTACGCTTTGAACGTTCTGTTGACCCCGCGGGGTTTACTTGTCTTGATCAATTGATGGGGGATGTGCCTCCCTTTGGAGAGGGAGAAGCCTTGGTTTACCAATACAAGGATACCTCTCTTTACGTAGTAAGCAGCCAGGGCAAGGTTTGGGTCTGTCGTGCAGAGTAGCACGTTAGCTTAGTGTATTTAGGAAGTCATTGAAGTGGTGAATCTAAGGGAGGCTTGGTGCTTTCCTCACGCGGATGGTCAATCGGAACTTGACGTTGTTGCTTGCCATATTTATAATTCGAATTTGCCAATAGGCATATTTTTTGAGTCGCATATCCCCCAAGCTATCAAGGCCTTGACGCACTTCGTTAAGTGAAACCCCTATCTCCCATCTTTGTCCGAAAGGAGGAGAGCGCCATGCGGAAGCACACTCTATTCAGGCTGACTGTTCTCATCGCTTTATTCGCCCTGGTCATTTCCGCGTGCGCAGGTGCAACCCCGGCACCTACACCCAAGCCTGCTGCCCCGACGAAAGAGCCAACGACCGAACCTACGGAAGCGAAAGCACCTGAGACCGGTGGGGATGTTCTCATTGTTGCCCGTTCGTTGGACATTCGTACTTTGGACCCGGGGCGCCAGTACGAAATTACCTCGCCCATGATTGTGCATGCGGCCTATGAAACTCTCGTCACCTTTGCTGGCACGGACTACACCAAAGTGGTCCCCAACCTGGCCGAGCGTTGGGAGATCTCTGACGACGGTCTGACCTACACCTTCTACCTACGCCCCAACGTTAAGTTCCATACCGGCAACACCATGACCGCCAAGGATGTCAAATTCTCTTTCGAGCGCCTGCGTAATTTAAAGGACAATCCCGCTTGGCTCATGGATGTAGTCGACAAGATTGAGGTGGTGGATGATCTCACCGTAAAGATCACCCTAAAGGAACCCAACGCAGCCTTTCTCGCTATGCTCGTATCGCCTAACTTCTCCGTGCTTGATTCGGAAGCGGTGAAGGCGCATGGCGGAACATCCGCAGAGGATGCGGATAAGACAGACACCGCGACCGAATGGTTGGATCAGAATTCCGCGGGCACCGGGCCTTTCATTTTGAAAGGTTGGACACGTGGGGTTGAAGTTGTGCTCGAACGCAATCCCGACTACTGGCGCGGTCCGGCCAAATTGAGCAAAGTTATTGTCAAAGACGTGCGCGATCCCGCCACTCAGCGCATGATGATTGCTGGCGGGGACATTGATGTGGCTATGAACCTGGACGTGGACTTGATTCAGGCCTACAAGCAGGAAGGGGGGCAAGTCGTCGAGGGTAATACCATGGACATGGTTTACATGGCCATGACTACCAATCCAGAGATTTCTGAACCCCTTTCCAAGAAGGAAGCGCGACAGGCCGTTGCCTATGCTATCGATTATGATGGCATTATCAATGACTTAATGCGCGGGGCGGCTATTCGCCTACCCTCCATTATTCCTGTAGGCCTGTTGGGTACAGATCCAAATCTGGGGTATCCGCACGATCCGGCCAAGGCCAAGGAATTATTAGCGAAGGCTGGCTATCCGGACGGATTCACCGTCAAGATGGTGTATCCAAACCGCACCTTTGCCGGTGGTCTGGCCGCGGAGACGTTGGCCGCCAAGATTCAGGCCGACTTGGCGGAAGTGGGCATCAAACTAGACCTGGAACCGCGTGAACCTGTTGCTCATCTGGCCGACTACCGTGCGGGTAAATTAGCCATGACTATTTCTCCATGGACACCTGACTTCCTCGATCCGCACGGCTGGGCCATCCCCTTTGCGGTGAAGGGAGGATCCGCGGCTAAGCGTGTCTACTATGATAATCCTAAAGCGAGCGAATTGGCTATTCAGGCGGGAAAGATTACGGATCCAGAGAAGCGAGCTCAAATGTACTTGGAATTGCAGAAGATTATGCTGGATGATGCTGCGTTCATTGGTCTCATCCAGCCTAAGGTGCTCATTGCAGTGCGTCCCAACGTGAAGGGTTATGTCTTCAATCCCGTATGGTGGGTGGATTTCTACGAGATCAGTAAGGAATAAGTTGGCAAAGGTGGCGGGACATTCCCGCCACCTTCTCACAATCCCCTTTTTTCCCTCGGAGGACGAATGCGGCTCTGGCAATACATTTTACGCCGTATTGTGTTCATGGTGCCGCTGCTTATTAGCGTGACGCTGATGGCCTTCATTGTTTCTCACCTGGTACCTGCAGATCCCTTGGGCATGGTGCTTTCTGAGCGGGCCATGAACAACCCGGAGATCGTGCAAGCATATAGAGAGCGCTGGGGACTCGACAAACCCTTGCATATGCAGTATCTTATCTATGTCTGGAACCTACTTCATGGTGATTTCGGCGACTCTATAGCTACCCAACGGCCTATCCTCAGGGATTTGGCGCAATTTCTTCCTGCTACTTTAGAACTCACGCTTGCCGCGATGGTGTTTACCATCTTCTTGGGCATTCCTTTTGGTGTTCTCGCGGCCCTTTATCGAGATCGATGGCCTGACCATTTGACGCGTGTGCTCTCCACCATTGGGGTGTCTGTACCCGTCTTCTGGCTTGGCTTGTTACTGCTCAACGCGCTTTACTTCCATTTACGTCTCCTGCCTGGGCCGGGACGTTTAGATCCCTATATTACCCCACCTCCTACACGCACGGGTATGATCACCGTGGACTCTCTGTTGGCCGGGGATTGGCGCGCGTTCTGGAGTGCTCTACGTCACTTGTTCCTTCCTGCTCTGGTGCTGGGCAGTTATACCATGGGTACTGTCTCCCGTATCACTCGTTCCAGCCTGCTGGACGTGCTGGCCCAGGATTACATTCGTACTGCGCGCGCCAAGGGCTTGGCCGAATGGACGGTCATCCTTCGTCATGCACTGCGTAACGCGCTCATTCCCACCGTTACCGTCGTTGGGCTTTCCTTTGGCGATCTCATGTCAGGCGCGGTACTTACCGAAACGATTTTCTCTTGGCCAGGCATGGGGCGCTACGCGGTGCTTGCGGCCAGTTACTTGGATCTTCAGGCTATTATGGGGGTAACGCTGGTTATCGCTTTTACTTACGTTGTGGTGAATCTTTTGGTGGATATCCTGTACGCGATAATCGACCCACGAATACAGGTGGGCACCTAAGACATCTTGCGTCGTCCGTCGTGCGTAGTGCATGGAGCGCCGGAAGACGAAAGACGCACGACGAACACCATATGAGCCTATGACAAACACAGTCACTTCTACAGTTTGGACATTGCAGCGGGGAGAAGCCACGCGCGGTCGTGTGCGAGCGGCTTGGCGCGCTCTACGCCGCAATCGTGCAGCCCTCATAGGTGCATTTATTTTGTTGGTGTGGTTTTTCATTGCCCTCACTGCCCCATATATTATTCCTTATGACCCCGACCAACAGAATTTAGCGGATCGGTTGCAACCGCCCAACATCACCCATTGGTTTGGAACTGATGAATTGGGACGGGATATTTTCAGCCGCGTGCTCTACGGTGCACGCATTTCTATTCCCATCGGCCTGATCGTTGTTGCTCTTAGCAGCCTAATGGGAATGTTTGTGGGCGGCATTTCCGGGTACATCGGTGGCCTATTCGATGAAATCGTCATGCGCGTGGCCGACGCGGTGTTGGCCTTCCCCTCCTTGGTATTGGCCATGGCCATCACCGCTGCATTAGGTCCAAGCATCAACAATGCTATGTTGGCCATTGTGGTTGTGTTGTGGCCCACGTACGCGCGCGTCATGCGCGGCCAGGTTCTGGCCATCAAGTCCATGGAATTCATCGAAGCCGCGCACGCCATTGGTGTACCCAACTGGCGTATCTTCCTACGCCACGTGCTGCCGAACTCCTACACGCCCATTCTCGTCAAGGCCACCTTGGATGTCGGCAATGCCATCATCATCGCGGCCGGTCTAAGTTTCATCGGTCTGGGCGCGGTGCCTCCTACCCCGGAATGGGGGGCCATGATCAGCATGGGACGGCTCAAGTTCGCCCAGTGGTGGATTGCCACCTTCCCGGGGCTGGCCATGTTTACCGTTATCATTGGCTTTAATTTCCTGGGCGACGGTCTGCGCGACATCCTCGACCCGCGCATCCGTCGCCGGGCATAGGGAGGTTACGACCATGGCACAGCAGACGCAAGCACTCATCCCCGAAGCCATTATCGAGATGGACCAGGCCCTCGTTACGCCCGCCATTTACCGGTATACCAACATCGTCTTCGAACGGGGCGAGGGCGTGTACCTGTACGATATCACGGGGCGTCGCTATCTGGACTTTGTGGCCGGGATCGCTACCATGAACGTTGGTCACAGCCATCCACGCGTAGTCGCCGCAGTCCAGGACCAAGCGGCCAAACTCATGCATCCTGCCAGCCATGTGGGATACTACCTTCCTTACGTGGAACTGCTCGAAGCGCTACGTGACGTTATGCCTGGCACCCTAAGAGATGGGAAGGCCGTCCTGTTGAACAGCGGCTCCGAAGCGGTAGAGGCAGCCCTCAAACTGGCGCGCTATGTCACAGGGCGCCCCATGATTATCGCCTTTATGAA
>JALWHQ010000055.1 GCA_026983525.1 Anaerolineae bacterium
CCCATCGTGGAGTGCCCGAGCGAGCCGGTGGCGTACCTCTTCCTGAACGGCAATAATTTTATCGCGTTCCTGGCGCAGACTCTCGTACAATCGCGCGTTTTCAATGGCAATAGCGGCCTGGGTTGCGAGGGTGGTCAGCCATTGTAAGTCTTCTTCGGTGAAGCCAACGGCTCCACGCTTGTTGATAGTCTCCAGGGCTCCGGTGATGCGTCCCTGGTATTGGAGTGGAACACAGACGACGTTGCGGGTTGTAAAGCCTGTTTGGGAGTCCACCTGACGCAGGAAACGAGGATCGGACTGAACATCGTTGACCAATACGCTCTGTCCCGTCTGGACGACCCATCCTGCAAGGCCCTGCCCCACTGGAATGCGAAATTCGCGCAGGATGTCTTGCTTCTCGCCAGTAGGGATGGCGAAGATAAGTTCGTTTTTCTCCTCATCCAGCAGGAAGAGGGTGGCGGCTTCGGCATCCAAGATTACGGTGGTTAGTTCGATGGTTTCGCGCAGCACTCGCCCCAAATCCAGGCTTGAGGCAAGGCTTTGACCGATTTGGTAGAAAAGGCTGACTTGTTCGAGGCGTTCTTGGCTATACTGCAGTAGATCTTGTATGTAGGCCAAGTGCCCAAAGGCCCGGATGAGTGCTTGAACCGTAGGATGGCGCGCGTGTTCAACGTGCTCTGATCGGGTGTAGATAAGGGCAAGGCTGCCCAGAGAGCGTCCTTCGGCTTGGAGGGGGAAGTGGATAACGTGCTGTCCATCGGATGTTCGGTGCTCGTGGATAATCATAGCGGGGCCGGAGAGAGTGTGTGTGTCGCCTTCATGTCCTCTTGTGAGCCATTGGGATTCCCATTCTGCCAAGTAGGCGGCAATTTCAGCCGATAAAGTGCCTTCGCGTAGTTGTAGGGTGCGGTGGCCTATATAGATGAGACTTATTGCATCGGAACGGGAGAGGTTCATGAGCCAGGGAAAGACCTCAGCCCAGAAAGCACGTGTACCCCGTGTGTGAATTACGTGGGCTATTTTCGTCGCTACTGCCAGGGCAGAAATTTCCCTGTGTTTCTCTTCCATTCTTCTGCTGTCCCACCTGTTCTGTGTTATGGTCCGTTGCACGCATTCATGGCTTGCTCGTAGAGGGAAGGGGGAACTTGTTCAGGGGCTAAGGCGTGTGCACGGGCCAGGTAAGTGACAGCCTGACATGGCGTTCCCCGCCTTAAGTGGTATTCGGCACCTTTGGTCAAGGCCTCTATATAGCGGGAACGGACATCTTTGTAGTCAGGAGCTTTACGATATAGGCTTTCGAAGATGGCTATGGCATTGTCCCAGTCGGCATAAAAGTAGGAAATGCCTAAAACGTAAGCGGCAGTGAGATCGCGTAGACGCAGAGCGTCGGAGGCGTTGGGTTTCCACCTCAGTGCTCGGTCAAAGGCCCGGAGGGCTTCCTCTAACCGATTTTCCTGCACTAATTCGAGACCTTCGCGGTATGCTGCTTCATAGAGTAAATCCGTCACTTCTTCAGGCCGGAATTCGGGAGCGAGGAGGCGGAGTTGCTCCAGCCGGCTGTAGGCTTGTTGCCAGCGTCCTGCATTGAGGTCCTCTCGCGCGGCTTCCAATATGCTTATGAG
>JALWHQ010000056.1 GCA_026983525.1 Anaerolineae bacterium
CTCTTCCTGGATCCTCAGCCTCCACATGATGTTCAGTGGGTGGCCTACGCTGCACATGGGTGGGCAAATCTGGAGGCAGCAGATAGTGAGGACATTGAGTGGTTTGACGACCACCCCGTTGTGTATGTAGGATGTGGATCCCATGCCTCGTTCTACCGGCCGGACGTCTATTCCCGGGGCGATTGGGCGCGAGGCAATGGGGGAGTTGCTGTGGGGCCTCCGGGCGGGCAACTCTATACCTGGCCGCGGCTCCCCGCGGATTGGACACCGTCCATCTATCGTACGTGGGAGTTGCGAGATCTGAACACGTGCAAGTGGGCATGGCATTTTCGCGGCTTTTGGGGAACGCGCTTTCGCTATCAGGCCCTTGGGCGGTCGTTCCACTTCCTACACGCCATCAGCGGCCCTGGGGGACCGGTGTGGCTTCCCGGGCAGGGACGGATGCGCCCCCAATGGCGCAACCCGCTCGCCTGGGCCGGATTCCGGCGTCATCCCTGGGAATTCTGGCGCCCGCGCGCTTGACGACAAAAGGGAAAAGACAGTGAGCAAACGCACCTCGCTCTTCTACATCATCCCGTTTGGGGCCTTTCTCCTCTATCTCCGCACCCTGGCCCCCTCCGTTGCCACCCTGTTCGACGACTCCCTCGAATTCCACGTCGTCATCCCCCTGCTGGGCGTCCCCCATCCCCCCGGATATCCCCTTTACACACTGCTGGGCAAGTTGTGGATCCTCCTCATTCCCCTGCGCGATCCGGCCTGGCGCCTGAACCTCCTCTCGGCCCTGGCCGCGTCCCTTTCCCTTCACCTCCTCTATCGGCTCACGTATACCCTCGTGCCGCGTCATCGCAGCGTTGCCCCGGCCGTCGTACTGCTCGCCCTGGCCCCCACCTTCTGGAGCCAGGCCACCATTGCCGAGGTCTACGCGCTGCACCTGGCCTTCAGTGCCGCCATCCTCTACCTGACGGTCGTCATCGCGCACTCAGATGCCGCCGCGCGCGTGGCCCCGCGCACCCTTTACGTCCTCGCCCTGGTGGTGGGCCTTTCCCTCACCCACCACCGCATGACCCTCCTCCTCCTCCCCGCGGTCGTGTATGCCCTGTGGGCTACGCGCAAAAGACTCCCCCGTTCGTATCGCGTGTGGGCCATGGTGGGGCTCCTGCTCATCCTGCCCCTGAGCCTCTACCTCTACATTCCTTTGGTCGGCGCGCGCGTCGGCTCCCTGGACGGCACATACCGCAACACCTGGCCCGCGTTTCTCGACTGGGTGCAGGCGCGCGCCTACCGCGTCTTTCTCACGGAAAATCCCTTCAACGTCCACCGCCAGCCCGTGGACTACCTGCGCATGTACCTGGCGGAAATGGGCGGTGTGGCCCTCGCCCTGGCGCTCCTGGGCACCAACCGCACCCGCTGGGCGCGGCCGACGTGGTGGGTGTTCATCATCGCCCTGGCGGCGCACCTTGTTTTTGTCTTCAACTACAAGGTCACGGACATTGCCGTGTTCTTCCTGCCCATCGTGCTGCTCACCGTGCCTTTCATTTCTGTTGGATTGGACATCTTGTACCGCGCGGGCACCGCCTTTTTCGGTTGGCTGGCGCGACGCAACACGCTATCCGCGTCCT
>JALWHQ010000057.1 GCA_026983525.1 Anaerolineae bacterium
GCATTGGGAACAGCAGCAGGAGTACATCCGCCGCACCGAGGAGTTCATCCGTCGCAACATCGCGGGGCAGCGCTCGCGCGAAGCCAAGGGCCGCCGCACCCGTCTGCAACGCTTCCTGGAAACCGAGGCCATCGAGAAGCCGCGGCAGCATCGCCGCATTCGCGTGCGCATCGTGCCCCGCCTGCGCTCGGGCGACATCGTCTTCGAAACCCACGACCTGGTGGTCGGTTACGACCGCCCCCTCCTGCGCGTGCCCGACCTGGTCGTCAAGCGCGGGGAACGCGTGGCCATTGTCGGTCCCAACGGGGTGGGCAAGACGACGCTCTTGCGCACCCTGGCGGGAACCCTCGAGCCCCTCGCGGGCGCGGTGCGCCGCGGCGCGGGCGTGCGCGTGGGCACCATCTCCCAGAACCTGGAGGAACTCGACCCCGAGACCACGGTCCTCGACGCTATCCTGGCCGCGCGGCGGCACATGGAGGTGGAGGAGGCGCGCACGCTCCTGGGCAGTTTCCTCTTCCACGGCGATGACGTGTTCAAGCGCATTGGCGACCTGAGCGGGGGACAGCGCACGCGCGTGGCCCTGGCTCGCCTGGCCGTGCGACGTCCCAACGTCCTGCTCCTGGACGAACCCACCAACCATCTCGACATCCCTTCCCAGGAGGTGCTGCAGGAGGTGTTGCAGTCCTTCGAGGGCACGGTGGTCTTCATCACCCACGACCGCTACTTGATTCAGGCCCTGGCAACGCACGTCTGGGCCGTGGACGACGGCACTGTGTTCCCCATCCAGGGCGCGTGGGATGCGTACGTGCGCTGGCGCGAGGCCCGACGGGGGGCGGCAAAGTCCGAGCGGGCGCGCGCGACGCGCTCCCAGCAATGGGAGGCCACCCGAGAGGCCCGCCGCGCGCGCAAGGCCCGCGAGCGCCTGGAGGCCGAACGCCGCGCGTTGGAAGAGCGCATCCAAGCCCTGGAGGACCGCCTGGCCGCGCTGGGGGAGGACATCGGCCGCGCGGGGGAGGCGGGCGACGTCGCGCGCGTCCAACGCCTGAGCGAGGAATACCAGGCCGTGGAGCGCCGTTTGGCAGAATTGTGGCAGGAGTGGGAAAATAGGGTGGAAGAAGGAGATTAGAGATTGGAGATTGGACGACATCACCCTCCGCCTGGGCGACCTCCTCGCCGAGGCGGAGGGTGGATGAACCGTGACGCATACGCACGAACAGGAAGCCAATGAGCGGAAGAACGGCTCTGGATATCCCCCGCGAAGCGTGGGAGCAATATCGTCCCCGAAAAAGACGAGAACTCGATCGGGCGAGGTGGGAACGAGCGTGGGGAGTGGCACGCGAGGTTGCTCATGCCCTCAAATCGCGGTTTGGAGCGTCGCGTGTTGTGGCTTTTGGCTCGCTGGTTCAGAAAGAAGCGTTTACGCGTTGGTCAGATATCGACCTGGCTGTGTGGGGAATTGCGGCAGAAGATTTTTACAAGGCTGTGGCGTTTGTGACGGGATTCAGTTCGGAATTCGAAATCGACCTGGTCGATATCCAAATGTGTAGCCCTGCATTACAAGAACGCATCGAACTGGAAGGGGTTGAGTTGTGAGCGATCCCCTCGTACAACTGGCCCAACGCATCCGCGCGGAGTGCGAGCACCTTGAGAAAACTGTACTTCGTGCACAAAGAGCCTGGGAGCAAGCACAACGTACGGGCGATGACCTCTATCTCGATAGCGCAGCCCTAAATCTGCACACCTTCTATAGTGGGGTCGAACGCACGTTGGAACTTGTAGCCACGACCGTTGATGGCTCTCTTCCACAAGGGGCAAACTGGCATCAACTTCTGCTGTTGCAGATGAAAGAAGAAATTCCGCACGTCCGTCCCGCTGTTATTTCTGAACGAACGTTTGCTCTCCTGGAAGAATTTCGAGGATTCCGGCATGTCGTTCGTAATATCTACACATTCCAGTTTCTCCCAGAGCGCTTGGAGAAATTGATGGAGCAACTACCGGAAACGTTTGCTCGAACGAGAGCCGAGTTGATGGCATTCGCGGATTTCTTGGAAGCCAGCAGTTGAAAACAACGAGCCCAAAACTACACTGCACGTAGGAGTGGACAATGGCGGACTTCGAGGTTCTACGCGCGCTGGCACGGCCCAACGGCACCAAGGTCGTCTTGCTGGTGATGGATGGCGTCGGAGGGCTGCCGTTGACTCCCGACGGACAGACGGAACTGGAGGCCGCGAACACGCCCAACATGGACCGTCTGGCCCGCGAGGGCAGCACGGGCCTTCACATTCCCATTGCACTTGGCGTAAGTCCTGGCAGTGGCCCCGCGCACCTGGCCCTCTTCTCCTACAATCCCGTCCAGTACGAGGTGGGCCGCGGCGTGCTCGAGGCCCTGGGCATTGGCTTTGACCTGCGGCCCAACGACCTGGCCGCGCGCGGCAACTTCTGCACCGTGGACGAAAACGGCCTCATTGTCGATCGCCGCGCGGGCCGCATCCCCACCGAAGAGTGCGTCCGCCTGACGAAGAAACTGCAGGAAGCCACGCGAGTGGACGGCGTGGAACACTTCGTCCTTCCCGTGAAGGAGCACCGCTTCGTGCTCATCCTGCGCGGGGAAGGGCTCTCGGAACATTTGACCGAGACCGATCCCCTGGTCACGGGCAAGCCGCCCTTGCCCGTCCGGCCGACGGACGATTCCCCCGAGGCGAAGCGCACCGCGGCCCTGGTGAACGACTGGATCGCGCAAGCGCGCGCGGCCCTCAAAGATGAACCGCGCGCCAACTGCCTCAACCTCCGCGGCTGGGGCAAGGACCCCCGCCTGCCCCAGTTCCCCGACATCTACCAGGTGAAGGCGGGCGCCATTGCCGTGTACCCCATGTATCGGGGCGTCGCTCGGCTGGTGGGGATGGAACTCCTGGAGCACGGGGGCGACATCGAGGACGAGTTTGCCGCGCTCAACGCCCACTGGGACGCGTACGACTTCTTCTTCCTGCATGTGAAACCCACGGACAGCCGGGGCGAGGACGGCAACTTCGAGGCCAAGGTCCAGGTCATCGAGCGGGTGGATCGTCTCATCCCCGACCTGATGGCCCTGAACCCTGACGTGGTGCTCATCACGGGCGACCACAGCACCCCGGCCGCATTGCGTTCCCACTCCTGGCATCCCGTGCCCTTCCTGCTGTGGAGCAAGAACGCCATGCCCGACGCGGCCCAATCCTTCGGCGAGCGCGAGTGCGCCAAAGGGATTTACAGCCTTATTCCTGCCACAGAACTCGTGCCGCTGATGATGGGCCACGCAGGTCGCCTCAGCCGCTTTGGGGCATAGGAAGTGTTCGGGATCGGGTATCAGGTATTGGGTATCGGGGATCAGGTGTAGAATACCCGATATCTGATACCCGATACCCAATACCCAATACCCAACAAGGAGTTCCCAATGCCTTCACATGCACCAGATCGCAACTTAGCCCTTGAGTTGGTCCGCGTCACCGAGGCCGCGGCCCTGGCAGCGGCCCGCTGGGTGGGGCGGGGAGACAAGAACGCGGCTGACCAGGCCGCGGTGGACGCCATGCGCCTCATGCTCTCCACGGTGGAGATGGATGGCATCGTCGTCATCGGGGAGGGGGAGAAGGACGAGGCCCCCATGCTGTACAACGGCGAGCGCCTGGGCACGGGCCATCCGCCCCAGGTGGACATCGCGGTCGACCCTATCGATGGGACGCGCCTTACCGCGCAGGGACGCCCAGGCGCGCTCTCCGTGGTCGCCGTCTCGGAGCGGGGCACCATGTTCGACCCCAAGCATTTGGTGTACATGCGCAAGATCGCGGTTGGGCCCGAAGCCCGCGATGTCATCGACATCACCGACACGGTGGAGAACAACCTCAAGCGCATTGCCAAAGCCCTGGGCAAGGACGTCTCCGAGGTCACCGTCATGGTCCTCGATCGCCCGCGGCACCAGGACCTCATCGAGGACATTCGTCGCGCGGGCACGCGCATCCGCCTGATCATGGACGGCGATGTCGCGGGCGCCATCACCGCGGCCATGCCCGACACAGGCATCGACGTCCTCATGGGCATCGGCGGCTCCCCCGAGGCCGTCGTCGCCGCGGCCGCGCTCAAGTGCCTGGATGGGGGCCTACAATGTATGCTGTGGCCCCGCAACGAGGAAGAGAAGCGCTTGGCCCAAGAGCGCGGGTTGGATTTGAACCAGGTGCTCACCATCGAGGACCTGATTCGCTCGGACAACGTGTTCTTTGCCCTCACGGGCATCACCACGGGCGAATTAGTGGACGGCGTCAAGTACGTGGGTCGCGGGGCCATCACCGAGTCCCTGGTCATGCGCTCCCTCTCGGGCACCATTCGGCGCATTCGGGCCTTACACCGCTGGGACAAACTGATGCGCATCAGCCAGGTGCCGTACACCGGCTCGTGAGCGGATGGATGAGGGACGTGCCCATGCTCGAAAGGACAACCACGGAGGAGACCCTACAGGCCCTCTGTGAAGCGGCGCGGGAACTCGTGCGGCGGGGGCTGGTGAGTGGCAAGGGAGGCAATGTCAGCCTGCGGGCAGGCCATACCATGTACATCTCACCGCGCGGAGCCCTCCTCAACCGCCTGAGCCCTGGCGCGTTTGTGCGGGTGGACATTCCTTCCGGCGAGGTGATCGGAGAGGGCACGCCCTCCTCAGAGCACCCCATGCACCTGGCTTGCTATCGAGCCCGGGCGGACGCGCGTGCCGTCATTCACTGTCACCCGGCCCACGTCATCGCCGTCAGCGCGTTGGGCAGGCCACTCCCGGCCATGACCCCTGATTTTCTGATTCACATGCGCGCGACGGAACTGCCCGTGGTGCCGTATATAACACCGGGCACACAGGCGCTGGCAAAGGCGGTCGAAAAACACATCGAAGATGTCCCGGTTGTGCTCCTGGGGAACCACGGATTGATCGCTATCGGAACGACAGTCGAGGAAGCCCTGACGCGGGTGCTGTTGGCGGAGGAGACCGCGCGCATCTACATGTTGGCGCGCATGGTCGGCCAGCCTCGCGTTCTGACCCATCAGGATTGGGAGGATTTACAGGAGGCGCGGTATAGTTCCCCATAGTGGATGCTGGGCTCCAGACAGGTGACTCGAGACCTGGGAAAGGGACAAGATGTGAGGGTGGAAGTATCATGGACGCGGTACTGAACGTCTTTAGCGCTTTTGGACTGAGCAGCGCTGCGGGGTTGAACGCCTATCTTCCCCTCCTTGTGGTCGCGCTTGTGGCCCGCTACACGGATTGGATAACGCTGCGTCCTCCTTTTGACGCGCTCACGCACCCCGCCATCATCGCCCTGCTCGTTGTCCTTCTCCTCATCGAGATGACCGTTGACAAAATCCCGGCCCTGGACTCGGTGAACGACGTCATCCACACCATTATTCGACCGGCTGCGGGTGCTATTCTCTTCGCGGCCAGCAACAACGTTATCAGCAACATAAACCCTGTCCTGGCTATGGCCTTGGGCATCCTGGCTGCAGGAACAATGCACACGGCCAAGGCCACAGCCCGCCCTGTCGTGACCGGTGCGACCTTTGGCATCGGCAACCCCATCGTCAGCCTGGTGGAGGACGTCATTTCCCTGACCATCACCTTACTGGCTATTCTCATGCCCATCTTCATCGCTCTGTTCCTGGTAGCCTTTATTGCATGGTGGTGGAACCGACGCCTGCGCAGGAGCGTGGTCGCGTGACCTCACCCGTGCTTCCCACTCCAGAGGAAAAACCCCAATACGTGCGGGATATGTTTGCCCGCATCAGCAGGCGCTATGACCTGATGAACCGCATCATGACTGCGGGCCAGGATCAGCGCTGGCGGCGTATGGTCGTGGAAATGTGTAACCTTCCGCCAGGTGGACGCTTGCTGGATGTGGCCACGGGGACGGGCGACATCGCGTACATGGCCCGGCACTTGCGGCCGGACATCGAAGCCGTGGGCGTCGATTTCACCTTTGAAATGTTGGCCGTGGGCCGCGAAAAGGCGCCGGAATTGGGGGTACCCTTTGTACAGGGGGACGCGCTCAACCTTCCCTTTGCCGATGACAGTTTCGACGCCGCGTGCAGTGGGTTCATGATGCGCAACGTAGCCGACATTGGGAGTGCGTTTGCAGAACAACGTCGTGTTGTACGCTCAGGTGGTCGCGTGGTGTGTCTGGAAATCACACATCCACGCTTCACGCCCTGGCGTAAACTCTTCCAATTTTATTTCTTCCACGTTGTTCCTCTTGTTGGGGGAGTTATTAGCGGCGCGCGTGATGCTTATACTTACCTTCCCCATTCTACACTTCCTTTCCCCGATGCAGAGGGACTGGCCGAGATCATGCGGTCGGTAGGACTCCGGAACGTGCACTATCGCACCCTTATGTTTGGAACCGTCGCTATTCACATAGGAGAGAAGTGAGAAAAGCCCAATGAATAATTGCCGATTTGACAGGCGGGAAATCATCTGGTATGCTCTATTCGTCGGGCAAGGGAGCAAACGCAGTACAAGTGAAATGCCCGTCGCAGTGGCAGCACTTCCCCAGAGGGAACCCTCGCCAGTGTGGTAGGTGCGTCACCTGCGTAGGCCCCTATGACCGACATAGTCTATTCCAACATTTCAGCATTTTTCAGAAGGAGAAGTTCCAATGAGTGAGCGTGTGACAGGACGTGTCAAGTGGTTCAATGCGAGCAAGGGCTACGGCTTTATTGCTCGCGAAGGTGAGCCGGATGTATTTGTCCACTATTCCGCTATTGTTGGATCCGGCTACCGTACACTGGACGAGGGTGAACTGGTGGAGTTCACGGTTGTGCAGGGACCTAAGGGCCTGCAGGCAGCCGAGGTGGTTCGCCTGGGGCAGGGATAACGCCTCAGTCACCACAGCAAATCGTAGGCCCTCGTCGTGTTTTAAACGGCGAGGGCTTTTTTGTAACCACCTTTCCCCTTATTTCTCAGGAAACAACCACTTATCCGTCCTATCCCCCTCAGCCATCCAACCTGCGACCCCATCCTCATCTTCTACCCGCCACCAGACGTAGCCATCCCGCACGACAGGTCCGTCAAGCACAGTGAGCCGTGTCCCAGGCGGATAGCGGTCAATAACGCGCGCCTCCTTGCCAGGGGCCACGCGTAACGCCAGCCAGTTGGCCCCGCGCGTGTTGACGACCACCGTGTCCCCCACGGTGATGCGCCTACCCGTCGGCGTGGGCGTGGCTTCGGGCAAAGGAACCAGCCATATCTCCTCGCCGTCCCCCTCCGCGATCCACCCTACCAGGCCGTAACGGTCGTCCACCTTCCACCAGCGATATCCATCCTGCTCTACAGGCCCTTCCCACACGTTCAGGATGGCCCCGCCTGCTATTTGGCCCACGGTTTTGGCCCGCGCCGAGGGTTCGGCGCGCACGTTGACGCGACGCCCGGGCAGGAGCCAGCCCATGCTGTTGGGCTTCAGTTGGGGTGGCGGTGTTGGGGTAGGCGTCGGCGGCAACGGCGTGGGTGTCGGGG
>JALWHQ010000058.1 GCA_026983525.1 Anaerolineae bacterium
TTCTACTTATCTGCGAGGGGTGGGGGTGAGGGCCAAAGGGCCGATATAGAGAAGTTTCCGAGCGCTCCCGCGAATGTGAAAGAGGTGCTCATGCCGTATCTGATCGATGGGCACAACGTCATAGGCACGGGGCTTTTGCCCGGCATTTCCCTGGCCGACGAGAACGACGAGGCCAAACTGGTCGCGCTCCTGCGGCGCTTTCGCGCCCGCGCGCACACGCGCATCACCGTCGTCTTCGACAAGGGGTTGCCGGGTGGACGCTCCGCGGCCCTTTCGGGAGGAGGTGTCGAGGTGGTGTTCGCCAGTGCCGTGGGGCGGAGCGCGGACGAGGTGTTGAAGTCGCGCATCCGTGCCGCGCGCAACCCCGCCTCCCTGCGCGTGGTCACCTCCGACCTCGAGGTGCAGCGCGTCGCCCGTGCCCACGGCTGCAAGGTGATTCCTGCCCCTCAATTTGCCCGCGACCTCACCCGCCCACTGCCGGATCGTCCCAAGCGTGACGATGTGCGCCTCTCCGAGGAAGAGGTGGAGGAGTGGCTCAAACTTTTTCAGAAGGGAAAGCGCAAGGAATGAGTGACCGCACTTTTACCGTGGTTTTTCAGCCGTCCGGCAGGCGGGGCGTGGCCCGACCGGGACAAACCGTCCTGGACGTGGCGCGCGACCTGGGCGTGTACATCGAATCCATTTGCGGCGGCCATCAGACGTGCGGCAAGTGCCGTGTGCAGGTCTCGGACGGCCGCTTTGACAAGTACGGAATCCAATCGACACCGGCTCACCTTTCCCCGCCCGATGAGAGCGAGCGTGCCTGCGCGGCCCGTTGTGGTCTGGTGTCGAACGAGCGCCTTGCCTGTTCTGCCCGCATCCTCGGCGACGTGGTCATCGTCGTGCCTGAGGAAAGCCGCATCAAGCGCCAGGTAATTCGCAAGGAGGTGGGCGCGCGCGAACTGCGGGTCCGCCCGGTCATGCGCCCCTATTACGTGGAGGTCCCTGCCCCCGCACTGGAGGAAAGCCGCGGCGAGTGGGAGCGGGTACAGGAACAGTTGGCGGAACATTTCGGCTTGCAGGATGTCTCGGCCGACGCCCCGGTGATGCGAGCCCTACAGGCCGCGCTGAAAGAGGGCCGACGGGGGATCACCCTGATAGTGCGCGAGGGGCGGGAAGCGGTCCACGTCTATCCCGGTTATCGGGAGGATCTGTACGGCTTGGCCGTGGACGTGGGCACGACCACCATTGCCGGACACCTGGCCCATCTGCGCACGGGCGAGGTACTGACCACCGTGTCCATGATGAATCCCCAGGTGACCTTTGGGGAGGACATCATGTCGCGCGTCTCCTACGCCATGCGCCATCCCGACGGGCGGGAGCGCATGCACCGGGCCATTGTAGAGGCGCTCAACCAACTGGTCCGTGAAGCCGCTGAGGACGCGGCCATTTCCCCCAACGACATCGTGGACGTGGTGCTGGTCGGGAACACGGTCATGCATCATCTGTTCCTGGGGCTGGATCCCACGCCACTGGGGGGCGCGCCCTTCACCCTGGCCGTGCAGGATACGGTACGCATGAAGGCGCGCGATTTCGGATTGGAAGTCGCGCCGGGCGCGGAGGTGCACGTGCTCCCCTGTATCGCCGGGCATGTGGGCGCGGATAATGTGGCCGTGCTACTCGCCGAGGCGCCCCACGAGGTGGAGGGAGAAATCCACCTGGTCATTGATGTGGGCACAAACGGGGAGATTCTGCTGGGGAACCACGCGCGCGTGCTGGCCGCCTCCAGTCCCACGGGCCCCGCGTTCGAGGGCGCACAAATTCGCCACGGGATGCGGGCGGCTGCCGGGGCCATCGAGCGGGTGCGCATAGACCCGGAGACGCTGGATGTGCGCTTCCGGGTCATCGGCGAGGAGCGCTGGAACACAGAGTGGCCCGCGGACGCGCTGGACGCGTTCGACGTGGCCGCGCGCGCGCGGCGCAATCAAGGACGAGCCACCGTGGTCAAGGCGCGCGGCATCTGTGGTTCCGGCATCATCGAGGCCATTGCGGAATTGTGGCGGGTGGGGGCCATCGACGACAGCGGGCGTTTCGTGCCCGGGCTGGAAAAGGAGACCGACCGGTTCCGCAGCGACGCCGCGAAAGGGGAGTTTGTCCTGGCCTGGTCCCATGAGACGGCCACCGGCGAAGCCATTACGGTGCACTCGGATGACATTCGCGCCGTGCAACTGGCCAAAGCCGCGCTGTACGCGGGGGCCAAGTTACTCATGAATCGATTGGGCATCGCCCGGGTGGATCGGGTGAAATTGGCCGGGGGGTTCGGCACCTACATCGATCCCGTGCACGCGCTCATGTTGGGGATGATTCCCGACGCGAGCCCGGAGCGGGTACACGCGGTGGGGAATTCGGCCGGGGATGGCGCGCTCATGGCGCTGCTGGACCGCGAGTTGCGCGAGGAGGCGCGACGCCTCGCGCGCTGGGTGACGTACGTGGGCACTGCGCTGGAGGAAGCATTCCAGGAGGAGTTCGTGGCCGCTATCTCCATTCCCCACGCGCGTGACCCCTTCCCCCACGTGGAGGCCCTGGTCGCGAATGCGGAGCCGTGGCGTTCAGAGCGGCGGGCGCGCGTCCAGCCGCGCAAACGACGCCGTCGGGCGCGATGAACGCTGCGCCGCCCTCACCCCTTCTTACAGCCTGACGACCCTGACCCAGTACGTGAAGGGCATGTTCTCAATTTCCTTCACCACATCAGGGGGGATGGGGTCGTCCACCCCCAGGACCATAATGGCCTCCCCGCGCGGGCTCTTGCGTCCCACGTGCATGAAGGCGATGTTGACGTCCCGGTCTCCCAGCAGGGTGCCAATGGCGCCGATGATACCCGGTCGGTCATGGTGACGGGTGAGGAGCAGCCAGCCTCGGGCCGGGAATTCCACCCAAAAGTCGTTGAGCGCGACGATCATCGGCTCATCGTGCAGGATGGCACCACGAACCAACCACACACAGAATCCCTCGTGGTTCTGGGGACGGAACGCGCGCAGGGTGAGCATGGTGCGGTACCGTTCGCCCTTATCGCGGCGGCGCTCCACGAATTCAACTCCCCGACGACGGGCCACCCGCGTCGCGTTTACCAAGTTCACTCGTTCATCTACCACACCTTCAAGAAGGCCTTTCAGTACGGCCGCACGAAGGTAGGCAATGTCATAGTGTATCAGTTCTCCATGCAGGGTTAATTCGACCCGGCTGATGTGCTCTTGGGTGACCTGGCGGAGAAATCGCCCCAACCGTTCGGCCAGGTCAATCCAAGGGGTGAGGAAGGCCAATTCTTGGGGCGGAACGATGGGTGCGTTCACCGCGTAGGGGGCGGGTTTGCCCTGTAACACCATGATCACCTGCTCCGCGGCGTCTGTGGCCACGCGTGCCTGCGCCTCCTGCGTTGACCCGCCGATGTGGGGGGTGAGCACAACCTTGGGGTGGCGTCGCAGCGGATGGTCGGGGGGGAGAGGTTCCTCGGCGAAGACGTCCAGCGCGGCACCGGCCAGGTGGTCCGCGTCCAATGCCTCCATCAAGGCGTGCTCGTCGATGACGCCTCCGCGAGAGGTGTTGATGACGTAGGCGCCCTTCTTCATGCGGGCGATGCGCTCTCGGTTGAGGAAGTGACGCGTTTCCGGGGTTAAGGGCAGGTGCAGGGAGAGAAAATCGGCCTGGGCCAGGACCTCTTCGAGGGGAAGCAGGGCCGCGCCCACCTTGCGGGCGTGCTCGTGGCTGACGTAGGGGTCGTAGGCGACGACGCGCATTTCCAGTCCTTGCACACGTCGCGCTACCTCCGAAGCCACCCGACCAAGCCCGATCAGCCCCAGCGTTTTCTCCCGAATTTCCACGCCCATGAACCGCTTGCGATTCCATTCGCCTTGGGTCATGCTCATGTGGGCTTGCGGTACACGGCGGGCCAGGGCCATCAGGAGGGCAATGGTGTGTTCGGCCGCGGCCACGATGTTGCCCGTTGGCGCGTTCACTACGAGAATGCCCAACTCGGTTGCCGCGTCCACGTCAATGTTGTCCACGCCCACGCCCGCCCGGGCAACGACTTTGAGACGGCGCGCCGCGGCCAGCACCTCGCGCGTGACGCGCGTGCCACTGCGCACGATGAGGGCATCGTACTCGCCGATGATACGGGCCAGTTCTTCCGGAGAAAGGCCCGTGCGCACATTCACCTGACCGTACTGGCGGAGTAACTGTAATCCCTCCTTGGCGAGCGGGTCAGCGACAAGGACGCGAGGCGGGGAAGGAATGGTAACAGTCAGCGGTTCGGCGGTTGTCGCATTCTCCTGGTGGGACATGGTGTCCTCCGTGATGCGTGATGCGTAATGCGTGATGCGTAATGCGTGATACGTGATGCGTGATGGCGGGAGGGGCCCCAATGTCACGTTATCACGCTGTCACGTCTTATGTCTCGCGCTTCACATTACCTCCGGTGCGCTCATGCCCAGCAGGTCTTCCAACAGGTGGGCAAAGATCGTTTTCACCGCGGCCACCAGGCGAAGTCTTGCCTTTGTCATCTCCGGGTTTGCCGGATCCACCACGCGGCAGTCCCGGTAGAAGGCGTGGAACTGGGTGGCTAACTCCTGGGCGTAGTAGGTCAGGTGGTGGGGTTCCAGGCGGTCGGCCACGGTGATGAGCAGGTCGGGCAAATCGATGATCTTCTTCAGCAAAGCCTGCTCTGACGGGTGGGTGAGCAATGTCACATCCCCATCGCTCCAGTCCTCCCAGCCGTCGGAACGGGCCTTGCGCAAGATGCCGGCGATGCGGGTGTGCGCGTATTGCACGTAGTACACCGGGTTTTCCTGGGTCTCCTCGACGGCTAGGCCCAGGTCGAAGTCTATCTTGGACTCGTTGCTGCGGGTGAGGAGCATGAAGCGGATGGGGTCGGGGCCCACTTCGTCCAGCACTTCACGCAGGGTGATGATATCGCCCGAGCGCTTGGAGAGTTTCACTTCCTGACCGTGGCGTTTCAGCGTGACCAGGTTGTACAACACGATGGTCAGTCGGTCGGGATCGAGGCCCAAGGCCTGCATCATGATCTTCATGCGAGGCACATGCCCTTGGTGATCCACGGCCCACACGTCGATGACCCAGTCGAACCCGCGCAGGACGAACTTGTTATAGTGGTAGGCAATGTCCGACGCGAAATACCCGGGCTCGCCGGTACTGCGGATGATCACTTCATCCTTGTCCCCACCTAACTTGGTGGCCGCGAACCACACCGCCCCATCCTTCTCGTACATGTATCCCCGCTCGCGCAACAAGGCCAACACTTTCTCAAAGGTCCCATCCCGGTACAGGGAACGTTCCGAGAACCAATTGTCGAACTCGACCCGCAGATCGGCCAGATCTTTTTTCAGGCCCTCGAGCACAATCTCCAAGCCCAAATCCGTGAGGGCCTCGATAGCCTTTTCCCTGTCCATGTCGAGGAAGCGACGGCCGTGTTGGGCCGCAATGTGCCGGCCGTATTCGACCATGTACTGGCCCATGTACCCATCTTCGGGCACGGGAATGTCCTCGCCCAGCGCCTGGGCATAGCGGGCGTAGAGGGTCTCGCCGAACTTGCGCATTTGTGTGCCCGCATCGTTGACGTAGTACTCGCGCTGCACCTCGTACCCGACCGCAGCCAGGACGCGCGCCAGGGTGTCGCCCAGCACGGCATTGCGCGCGCCCCCAAAGTGCAATGGCCCCGTGGGGTTGGCGCTGACGAACTCCACCTGCACCTTCTTCCCCCGGCCGACGCTGCTGTGGCTCCAAGTGCGCCCTTTAGCCTCGATATCCTCGACCCGCCGAGCCAGCCAGATGGGGTCGAGCCGCATGTTGAGAAAGCCCGGCGGCGCGACGGAAACTTCGGACAGCATTTCGTTGACAGGCATGTGCTGCCGGATGATTTCCGCGATCTGAAGGGGGCTCATGCGGGCGACGCGGGCCAGCGTTAGGGCCACATTGCTGCTGTAATCCCCGAACTGGGGTTTCGTGGGGGTGACCTCGACGGGAGGAGGAGGGAATTGGGGAAGCGCGCCGATATCTTGGGCTTTGCCAAGGGCCTTTTCAATCAGTGCTGCTAAATCCTGCCGAACAGTCATGGTTGGACTCCTGGTGTTGTGCAGGGTAAGGATGTACCGGACAAGAGAGCCAAATGTTGCCCACTTATTGACCATTGCACATTGTATCCTCTTGTCACCAACAGGCAAAACCGTTGTGGTTTGGAAGTTCCTGTTCCGAGGGGTACAATGCCACCTACAAGACGTGACGAATTGCAGTGGAAGGAAGGAATGGATGAACACATCCACCCGTAGCTTATTGGACGCGCATGTTGCCGCACTCGTTGCCGATGAGCAAGCCTTTCTTGAGCAATTGCACGCGTTGCTTGTGCAATTGGAGGGAAGCGATTCAGTGCGCAAGGCAGTGCGTCAAGCTCTGCGCGATGTGACCGATTTGTTCCTGTTGGTTGTTGTTGGGGAGTTCAACGCGGGCAAGTCCGCCGTGATCAATGCCCTCTTGGGAGAGCCTATTTTAGAGGAGGGCGTCACGCCTACAACCGCGCACATTCACCTTATTCGTTATGGTGAGCGCCCCGGTCGTGTGGAGACAAGCGATGGAATGGTCATCGTAACATATCCTGCTGTGTGGTTACGGCACATGGTGCTTGTCGATACCCCTGGCACGAACGCCGTCATTCGTCGCCATCAGGAGGTTACGGAAGAGTTCATTCCTCGGAGCGACTTAGTGCTCTTCGTCACGTCCGCGGATCGCCCTTTCACAGAGAGTGAGCGGGCCTTTCTGGGGCGGATTCGCGAATGGGGCAAAAAGGTTATCTTCGTAGTCAACAAGATCGACTTGCTTACGCCAGAGGAGCGGGCAGAGGTCCTCGCTTATGTGGAGGACAACGCCCGTCATGCTCTGGGGATGACGCCCACCGTCTTTGGGATCTCGGCTCGTTTAGCCCAGGAAGCGCGGCGGGTCCAGGGGGACCAACACCAGACTCTATGGAACGAGAGCCAAATGGGCGAGTTGGAGTCCTTCATTCATCATTCACTGGATGAACGAGAGCGCCTGCGGCTGAAACTTTCCGCCCCTTTGGGAGTGGCCCGTCGGGCCCTTGAGGAGGCCATTTCCCTTGCCGGGGCACGCGCGGATGTGCTGCGTGCGGATGTAGAGGCTCTGGATCGTATAGAAAAGCACTTGAACGAGTATGCCGAAGATATGCGCCGCCAATGGACGTTTCGTCTCAGTCATGTGGATAATGCATTACACGAGATGGCAGCACGAGGACACAGGTTCTTCGACGAGACAATTCGGTTGGGACGCATCTTCGACTTGCTCAATAGTGATAAGTTAAAGCGGGAATTCGAGCAGTACGTCGTTGCTGACACTCCCTTGGAAGTGGAACGTCACGTGAATGCGCTCATTGACTGGATGGTGGAACAGGAGTTTCGTGAGTGGCAGGCCATTGAACGAAT
>JALWHQ010000059.1 GCA_026983525.1 Anaerolineae bacterium
GAGGGCGTCCAATCGCTCCTCGGGCACGCCGCTGACGATGAAGTTTTGGAAGCGGGTGAGGCGAATCTGGCCGCCCACCGCTTCGACGATGTCCGCGACGCGTTGCATCTGCTCGCCCGTCATCCATCCGTTGAGCACGGGAAAACCGACGTAGTACAGCCCTTCTTGCTTCTGGGGGTGGATGCCCAGGTGCGCGGTGCGGCCGATGGGCTCGGGCGCGCGGCCGTCCTCCAGTTTGCGACCCAGCCGTTCCTCCACCATCTCGCGGAAGCGCTCGATGCCGTAGTCCTCTACCATGAACTTGATGCGGGCGCGCGCGCGACTGAGGCGGTAGCGCAGGTCGTGCTGCCAGGTGTCCGTGATCGCCCGCAGCACGTCGAGCGCGTCCTCCACGGGCACGAACACGCCCATGTCCTGGGCCAGCCGCGGGGTGGAGGAGAGGCCGCCGCCCACTAGCACCGCGAAGCCTTCCCGCCCGTCCTTGAGAGTGCCGATGAGGGCCACATCGTGGATTTCGGGCGCGTTGCACTGGTAGGGGCAGGCGCTGATGGAGTATTTGTGCTTACGGGGCAGGTTGGAGTAGTCGCGGTTGCCGTAGAAGAAGTCGGCTACCTGCTGGATGACGGGGGTGACGTCGAAGTGTTCCTCGCGGCTGATGCCTGCCACAGGGCAACTGGTGATGTTGCGCACGGTGTCGCCCTCGCCGCCCGCAGTGGTCAGCCCCGCGGCTTCGATCGCGGCGAGGATGTCGGGCAGGTCGTCGAGTCGCGCCCAGTGGAGTTGGATGCCCTGGCGGGTGGTGAGTTCCGCGTAGTTACGGCCGTAGCGCACCGCAATCTGGCCCACCGCGCGCAGTTGCTCGGGCCGTAACTGGCCGCCAGCCACCTTGATGCGCACCATGAAAGTCCCCACCTTGGGCTTGTCGTGGGTCAAGCCCCACCAGTTCAGGCGAACGATGTCCTCCTCGGGGATGTTCTCATACCCCTTGCGGATCATGTCGGGCAGTTCTTGTAGGATGTCGTAGGGATGCTTCTCATGTTTTAGCCGTTCCACGTAGTTGCGCTTGTAGACGAGTTCCCACGTCGGGTTGGGCATACGGCGAAAGCGCTGGGCAATGGCGAGTTTTGCGTTGGTTGCCATAGGTGGCCTCCTTGCGAGTGATATGGACGATGGACGATAGACCATGGTCGACCATCAACCATCGACCATCGTCCATCGTCTATCGTCTATGGTCTGTTCCTGCACGGATGGGCGCGCGCGTAGACCTGAGGTGTGCTTGGGAGACAGGAGGTTGAAGATGCGAGGGTACGAGGGCGGGGTCCCGAGGCGGTGCAGCACGGACGACGGCGGCCGCGCGTCACCGCCACGGGGCGTTACCGCCCTCGTTTGCTACAGATACATTGGAGATAGTGGCGTCGCGGTCGGAAGTAAGACATTTTCACGCATCACGCATTACGCATCACGGTAAAGGCGCCGCCCGGAATCGAACCGGGGATCGGGGATTTGCAGTCCCCTGCCTTACCACTTGGCTACGGCGCCGCGATCCTGGACGATGGACGATGGACCATTGACGATGGCCTATCGTCCATCGTCCACCGCCCACCGCCCAAACAAAAAGCCCCCTCGAGCGAGGGGGCCCACCTTTTCACTTTTCACTTTGCACTTTGCACTTTCTCCCCCCACTCGAGTTCTCTCACCCGTAGGCGGGTTGTGGGGGGAAGCCTGCCACGTGGTCGGTCACGCACGCGCGCGAGCACGCCGACACGGGCGGGCTTCCACCCCCCGCCCTGTACACGTACAGGTACACATCTGCTGTCGGCGCACTGCTCGCACTTCAATCCTCTCTTCTGGGAAAATGCCAAAATGCTGAGCTGCTTGTAGTAGTGTACATAGGCTGCAAAACTTGTCAAGTTTATGATCTTCTCGTTGGAAAGCAGCCCTTTAAGCTTTCCAGGCAAGGAGAAGCATGCTCCCCAGCATGTAGAGCGACGCGAATTTGAACAGAGCAAAGTTAAGTCGCTCTGAAGGACGGATAGCAGATGTTGTGGCCAGAAAGAGCAACGCCGTGGAGAGGATAGTGAGGGCGTGAAAGGCCCCTGAATTCATCCCGATAAGCCAGGCAGAAATTACCATAGCGCCTGCGGCTAAGACGGCAGAGGCGGCGACCAGCGCGTACGCAAATCGACAACCGTATTTTTGGGGGATTGTGGGCACCCCTGCCGCGCGATAATCCGCGTCATATCGCATAGAAAAAGTCACAATGTGGGTAGGAATCCAAAAGAGCACAGCCAGAGCAAGGAGGACTCCTATCGGGTCGATGGCCCCTGTGCCTAACACACGTCCGGCCAACACAGGCATGCCACCGGAGATGCCGCCCCATACGATTGACCACGGCGTACGCCGCTTGAGCCACATGGTATACACCACAACGTCAAAGAATGCCCCGGCGAAAAGCACGATCCCATAAAGGGGAAAGACCGTGAAGCCCCACAGGACACCTGTGCCCACCATAAACAGCCCAAGGACGAAAGCCTCTACAGGGGTAACCCTACCCGTTGGGAGGGGGCGCCAGCACGTGCGATACATGCGCGCGTCTATGTCACGGTCATACCACATGTTGAGGACGGTGCTGCCGGCAATGGATAGGTACAGCGTTGGCACGAGCATCAAAAGGTATGGGAAACAATTCTGCGGATCGGAACAAGCGGAGAAATAGCCCGCGATGCCGGTTAGCATCAGGAGCGCCGTTTGCAGGCTTTTCGTCATTTGCCAGTAAGCCCGCAGGCGAGAAGCCACCCTCCGTCTCATTGCCCACTTCT
Organism: Anaerolineae bacterium; assembly: GCA_026983525.1. Classification (GTDB taxonomy): domain Bacteria; phylum Chloroflexota; class Anaerolineae; order JAADDB01; family JAADDB01; genus S141-23. The sequence goes on from JALWHQ010000059.1 coordinate 2,820, forward strand.
CCTGTAGGTGACTGCCTCTATCGTGGGCTGGGGGTCCGTATACCCAGCCCACGAAGTCGTCCCATAACCCTAACCCTTTGCTCTATTTGCTGCGGGCACAGCGGAAGCCAACGCTGAACCCGTAGTGATATGGCGGGGCAAAATTGCGTGAAAAAGAGCGCAGATCATAGTCGTAGTTGTTGAAAGCACCTCCCTTGAGAATGCGTTGGTGCGTGTCCGGCATGTCATCGCCCATCCATTCCCAGACGTTCCCTGCCATATCATACAGTCCATAGGGGCTCACGGCATTTTGCGTCTTAAAGCCCATGTATGTACGTCCGTTGTAAAACCCAACCGGCGTCGTATCCCCTTGACCTGCCCAGTAGTCGTCGAAGGGGTCGCCGCTCTTGATAAAGTTCGCGTGCGCCGGCGTGATTTCTTCCCCCCACGGGAAGGTGCGGCCGTCCTCTCCCCGGGCTGCTTTCTCCCATTCCTTCTCCGTGGGAAGCCGCCATCCATAGTATTTGCAATATCCCCAGGCCCCAAACCACGTGACCATAGTCACGGGATGCATACCCCAACCCATTTTTAGCTTGAACTTACCCTCCCCGGATACGTATTCCATCTTGTTTTCCTTGGCCCGCAGCGGGTAGACGAGATATTCGCCAGGGCCGATTTCTACCTCATGCTTGTGCCCATAAAAGGGCTCACCCGGATATTGAATGTACACGCCATCTTCCTTCAGTATCAGTTCTCCCTTGGCGAGGGCTTCGTTTAGGTAGGCGACGAATTGAGCATTGGTGACCGGCGTCACCATCATTTCAAAATCTTGGTCGATAACCTCTTCTTCGTTGTGCATACCAAAGAGAAACTCACCGGCAGGAATTGTGGCCCACGTGTTGGGGTCTATACCTGTGTCGAACTGCGGTGGCGATGAGGGCGGTGCGACCGTGCACCCCACCAGTAAGATAACTGTCAGCCAGATGACCGGGAGCCATGCCTTCTTCATTGCCCTTCCTCCTCGGCGAAGATTGGCTTCAGTTCCGGATCTTGCCATTCTTCTGTCCATTTTCCTTCGGGCTTGAAAAGGTCAACCAGGCGCCACACCATAAGCGCACCTACCACGACCAGGACAATGAATAGCCCGAGTTCCAGGAAGAACATTACCGTATTCACGAAGGGCTGCTGTTGGCTTTCCGAAACATAGATGCGTTTGGTGTAAAATGCAGTCGCCATAGCAAAGGCCAAATCCGAAGCCACAATGATTAGCCATCCATACCACTGGCGCACTTTGCCCTTCAGACCCACCACATCGCCGTAGTAGAGGAGGAGGATTGTGGCGATGATGGCTGCGAGCACATGCCAGTGCCCTACCAGGCCCGTGCGCTCCTCACGCAAAAGCCAGTCTCGCAACATCTCCAACTTGATAGCCATAAATACTCCGGGCGCGGTAACAACCGCGTTCATGTACATCATCTGCCAGGTCGCACCCCAGGGCAGGGGATCGTGGAGCATGGCCTTGATGCGTTGCCCAAGGGTGCCTTTACCCGTAATGCCCATTTTGCGGAGTCCGATTTCCATCTGCTTCCGCCACACGTAAATGGTAAGCAATAGGGAGGCCACCATCAGGAACATGGCCCCCACATTGATGATCATGTGGGCGATGGGCCGGACGGGTACAACGAGCCACGCCCCCACACTGACGATAATGGTGCCGATGATCACCATAGGTGTTGCCCAGTGGTGGAGTTTCCCCTTGAAGTCCACCCACCTGTGGACAATGAGTAGCGCGGCGACTGCGATGTCAACGAGCATGATGTGCAGGTGACCGATAATAGCCAACTCCAATGGTGGGTGGTAAGGGATACGAATAATATCTTCTGAGAGAAATACCTCGAAGCCGTTGCCGAAATAGGAGCCGGGTACGGCACCATAAATGGCAGAGATAAGGGTGGCTACAGCCATGACAAAGAATGCCAGTCGCTCACCATCTACGCCTCCCGGTAGGCGCCAGTAGGGAGAGTCAGGCGGCAACCGGTATTCCTGTGCCCAGGGCCAAAAGGCATAAGCCAGCCACATCCCGGCAAAGAAGACAAGGGAAAGGCCAGCCAGGAATAGGCCGTGGAAGGCCCAGTTTTCACCCCAGTAGGCGAAGCCCAAGCCAAAGATAAGCACCATCAGGTAGCCGACGGTAATGACCGCGTTGATGCCCGCCTTGTGGGACTCTTTCATTTTAACCAAGGCGGTAAGCATGTACGTCTCCAGCGCAATAACGCCGATGGCGAACGTGTGGTACAGGAAGATAATGCGGGCTTCCCGATGACTGGGTTCTAGGTGCATACCCCAGAAGCGAATCCAAAAATCCCGCACACCCCACTCAGCCAGCGGTCCAGAGAGCATACCCATGAAAGCCGTTTCCAGCGCGATAAGCGCAGAAGCCATCAGGATAAGCCCTTTAGTCGAGGTAAAAATATATTGGAAGCGTTTCTTCAACCAGGCCATAGCATCGCCCTCCTACTTGCTTTGAATGGGTTGCCCGCGCGTTTGGGAAAAAGAGCGAGGGCACAGCATCGCTGCGCCCTCGACCATCTTGGTTAACCCGCCAACAGTTTCTTGACGATGCCCCAGGCGTATGCCAGGGTCATCAAGAGCAGAAGCGGAGCCAGAATAGCGAAAACGAAATCCTGGCTGAAGAAGAGGAACTGTTTGCCGAGTTTCAGGAACGTGAGTGCGATGCCCCCCAGGCCAATGAGGACGCCACCCACAGAGACCAGGACAAATCCTCCGGGGGCCAGGCCCTCCTTGACGGCCCAAAGGGGTAAGAGCACAATCGTAAGTCCCGCGATGCCATGGACGATAGGCATCACTATTTTGGCCAGTTGTTGTATTCCTCCTAAATAGACAACGGCAACCAGCAGCAAGCCAATGACGGCATAGATACTGTACCCCTTAGCCCACTCCGGTTTTAGGTCATAGACGAGCCCGGTTGCCAGGGCCAAGGGAATGAGGGAGGTGACGACCGCCACCCAAGGGGATTCGAGGAGCCCATAACCAAAGATTATCAGCAGGACTCCGGCTATGAAGAGCACAGCAAAGGATAGAATGTAAAGAAGATAGGCGGTCTTAGGAGATTTCTGATGGGCCGTGTACAAACGCCAGATAAGGTATAAAGCCACCAGACCTGTGATGAGGAGAAGAACCCGGTCGACCAGCGTCATAGGCCACCTCCTGTTTGAGGCATGCGGTACTTAATTGTTTGGTGGGGGAATTGCCTACAGGCATTTTCAACGTACAAGATAAAGCCTACTTTTGCATATGACGCTGGTCATATGGAGGTTGGAGTGCTGTTGTAACTGGCTTTCAGGTGAGGGCTTATGCAGGCTAGTTAGACACAATGGAGGTCTCTATCTGGTCTTTTAATGCGTATAAGTCAGGAACGACAAGGTCGGGGGCATTTGGCCCGGGGGAAGGTGCCCGGGTTGTCACACCGGTAAGGACGAGGACGGTTCGTAACCCTACGCGCTTTGCTCCCAAGATGTCCGTTTCGATGCGGTCACCTATCATCACCACGTGTTCAGGAGGTAGTCCAAGGCGCTCCAAGGCCAGGTGGAAAATGGGAGGCTCAGGTTTACCAATAATGGTGGGGGGACAGTCAGTGGCGGCTTCAAGAGCGGCAAGGATGGCGCCCCCGCCGGGCGCGAACCCGCGTTCGGTGGGAAAGGTGCGGTCCGGGTTGGTGCCGTAGAAAGGGGCTCCCCGGCGGATGGCATAAGTTGCTTCTGCCAACTTCGCGTAGGTCAAATGGCGATCCAGGCCAACCACCACCACCTCGGCCTCATCGCCGTTGTCCGTAAGAGGAAACCCGGCCTTGTCCAGCACCTGGTGCAGGCCCTTCTCGCCGATGATGAGCACCCGTGGGCGTGAGGGGTGCTTGTGGGCCAGAAAATGTGCTGTCGCCTCGGCGGAACCAACCACTTGTTCTGTCTGTGCCGGGAACCCCTTGGCACGCAAGCGAGCAGCGTAATCTTCTGGGCTTAGGGTGCTGTTGTTCGTCAAGTAGATGAAGGGTAATTCTCGCCCTTCAAGGAAAGCGAGGAACTCTCGCGCGCCGGGAATGACGTGATTCCCCCGGTAGAGCACACCGTCTACATCCAGCAGGACGCCTCTGATTTCACGTAGCCACTCGGTCATGATATGTACCTTGTCATGTGTTCGATGATGTGTCCCACGCCGCGCGGGCAACAGCCCACGCCACGATACCCCACGCTCCGCCGCCGATCAGCAGGGCAAGCGCGACCGCACGTGGGTTCAAGGGCACCGCGCCACGCCCGATCCCCACCAGTGTCAACAGGAGACCCATGCACGCACCTATCAGCCCAATTTTCGACGGCCGCCAAGCCACATTAGCCATCCCACTCCCTACCCTTCGTCCGCGGTTTTATCCCTCGTTCCGTTCGGGCGTACCCAGATCCTTGACCACTAACTGCAACTGCTGTTCCCCATTCCACTCGTTCAGGTCGAGATGGTACACCACATCCACTGTGCGGGGCAAGGATGCGAGGAGGTGTCCCATTTTGAAACCAATGGCCGACCACACCCGGCCACGGTGTTCGAGGAGGAGTTTGAGGTGCTTGCCCTCGTTGCCCACCGCGCGGGCGTCGCGCACCCGCAGC
>JALWHQ010000060.1 GCA_026983525.1 Anaerolineae bacterium
ACCTGCATCGCGCCATCGCCCTCACTCCAGAGTTGGATGAAGAGCTCTTCCGTAGAGCCATGGCGCACAAAATTAAGGGCAACATCGAAGCCGCACGTGCGGATCTTGACGAAGCCATCGCCATTGCCCAATCCATTTACGATCTGGATCCGACCAATTGGAAGAACACCTTCAACCTCGCCCTGTATTACCTGGCCCATGGTCGACGCAACCTGGCCGAACGACTTTATCGAGAGGGCCTCAATCGGGCCCCTAAAGCGGAGATCCAGGCCGCAGAAAGGAACTTGAATGACTTTCACGCGCTCTTCCCAGATAACAAAGTCGCACTAGCTATGCTAGAATTGTTTCACCCTTAGTACTTGCTTAGCGACATGTAACTCCACATCTTAACACTTACTCACTTTACAGCCCCAACGACCTATTCCGTTGGGGCGAGACATTATTCATCACGCAAACATGCCGACCACATTGCTCATTGACCCCGCGATGGGCATGGCTGGAGATATGTTCTCTGCCGCGCTCATTGACTTGGGCGCGCCTGAAGAGACGGTCATCCGCGCCATGCTGCGCACCGCACAGTTGCTGGGAGAAGCCAGCATCCAGGCCCTTACGATCCCCACGCCCGAAGGTTCTGCTCGCCGGTTGCAGATCTCACTGGCTGCCAATCACGACCATCTGCATGCATCAAAAGCGCGTACATTGCTGGAAAAAGCCATCCTCACCGAAAAACTGGACAAACCCTACGCCGCCTTTGCTCGCCGCGCCCTGGATATCTTAATCGAAGCAGAAGAACACGCCCACGCCCATCATCCGGCTTTGCAATCGCTGACCGGCCATGCACACCACCATCATGATGAGCCGCATCCAACACATCACCATACTCACGAAGAAGCGACGTTACATGAAGCGCAGGACATCTTACTCGATGTCATGGGCGCTGCAGTGGGATTGCAAGTGCTGGACGTCGACATGAACGATATCCTCTGTTTTATGCCGGTGGCTGTTGGCGGCGGCGTCATCACCTTCAGTCATGGCACATTGGCCGCGCCCGCCCCAGCCACCGAAGCCATCCTCAAACGTCACCGAATCCCCCAAGTGGCCGGACCTGTTGATGTGGAACTGCTTACACCCACGGGCGCAGCCATCCTGGCCGCGCTCCACCCCATCTGGCGCTGCCGACAACCCCTGCCCGAGGAAGCGATTCTGGCCAGAGGCGTAGGCCTGGGAACTCGCAACCTCCGTCCATTGAATGCAATCCATCTGGCGCTGATCGACGTCACACGCGGGAGCCTCACTTGATGTACGCGCCTACACGCGACGTACACACGATCGTTGCCAAAGGAATGTTCCCAAGCAGCAACCATCTCACCGGGGTTTTGAGCTAACCAACCAAGAGGGATGGGAGACGCCGTTGGCTTCGGGGTGCGTTTCAATTTGGGGGCGCACCATCACTTGCCGAATGAATTCAGTTCTGGAGGCTTACGGCCGCCTGTCTGCCTGCGCAGACAGTTTACGTCCCCGCTGGGGGACGTTCGGCGGAACGCCTCCAGCCCTCGATTTTAATCGGTGGGTGGGAGCAGGCGCTTGGCTCAAGCAGTTGCCCCAAT
>JALWHQ010000061.1 GCA_026983525.1 Anaerolineae bacterium
TGTTAAAACAGCCTCTCAGAACCGCCAACTGCCTGAAAATCAGGCGATTATGATTTCATGCGGTCAGAGACCATAGTCCAGCACAACAAGGATTAAGACGCGGCGCGTTTCGTGGAAACAATTTGAGGCGTTTTGGTCAGAGACCATAGTCCAGCACAACAAGGATTAAGACCGGGTAGGTACGTACAATGTTCCCCGCTTCATCCATGATGTCAGAGACCATAGTCCAGCACAACAAGGATTAAGACCTGGCAGGATTATTCGCACGCTGAAACTCAGCAGGGGTCAGAGACCATAGTCCAGCACAACAAGGATTAAGACCTTCGGTGTGCTGCTCCCTTAACTCCATCGGAGATTCAGTCAGAGACCATAGTCCAGCACAACAAGGATTAAGACCCTTTTTGTTTCCGTCCTTGTCCACACCACCAAATAAGGTCAGAGACCATAGTCCAGCACAACAAGGATTAAGACCGGTGTAAGATTAAGCCTTTACAAGGCTCAAAACCTGGTCAGAGACCATAGTCCAGCACAACAAGGATTAAGACGATGCTTCTCCGCTGCCACCTTGCAAACCGCGGGGGGTCAGAGACCATAGTCCAGCACAACAAGGATTAAGACTGCTGTGCCTTTTAACACGTCTAAGAACCAACAGGGAGTCAGAGACCAACTGCCAGCACAACAAGGATTAAGACTGTTTGTGCCTTCTTCTTCAATTTGTTGCAATAGATGTCAGAGACCAACTGCCAGCACAACAAGGATTAAGACCGCTTCCTTTTTTCTTTGGATGTACGCATCTATGCTAAGACAAGAGTCAGAGACCATAGTCCAGCACAACAAGGATTAAGACGAGTTCTCTTTCTACATATGTATTCCTGCTGCAGTGCGTCAGAGACCATAGTCCAGCACAACAAGGATTAAGACAAAAAGCGAATTTTACTTGTCGTGGAAATACTCCTCCGTCAGAGACCATAGTCCAGCACAACAAGGATTAAGACTTTTGTCAGATTCATAGTACTGAACTTTAAAGGATTAAGGTCAGAGACCATAGTCCAGCACAACAAGGATTAAGACGTCCGCTTGCCGCGCTGCTTCGGTTATCTGGTGCTGGTCAGAGACCATAGTCCAGCACAACAAGGATTAAGACACACCGCGAGCCGTTGAGTAGGGGCTGCCCTTTCGGTCAGAGAGCATGGTCCAGCACAACAAGGATTAAGACGCTACCAATCGGGAAATTTTCCCGAGCCGGAGCCATGTCAGAGAGCATGGTCCAGCACAACAAGGATTAAGACCTTACATTCACGCGCGTTTGGGTTTGAGTTGTCAGTCAGAGAGCATGGTCCAGCACAACAAGGATTAAGACCCCAAAATTCCTTAAAGGAAGAGGAGGAAATAAAAGTGTCAGAGAGCATGGTCCAGCACAACAAGGATTAAGACTAATAGCGGCTGCTGGTTGTCTTGGACTGCTTCCGAGTCAGAGAGCATGGTCCAGCACAACAAGGATTAAGACCAACAGGCAAATAAGATACAATAGTACCGGTTTTTTGTCAGAGAGCATGGTCCAGCACAACAAGGATTAAGACGCAGATGCTCTGCTGCTTTCTT
>JALWHQ010000062.1 GCA_026983525.1 Anaerolineae bacterium
CAATGGGTACCTGAATTCGGCGCCATCGCCATCGGTGCAAGAGACTTCCTCATCGCCTATAACGTCAACCTCAACACCACCTCCGTACGTCGCGCCAATGCCGTGGCCTTCGACATCCGCGAAAAGGGACGCGTACTGCGCAAAGGACACCCCCTTACGGGTGAAATCGTGCGCGACGAAAAGGGAAACCCCGTCCGCATCCCCGGCAAGCTCAAAGGCGTCAAAGCCATCGGATGGTATATCGAAGAATACGGCATCGCCCAAGTTACCATGAACATCACAGACATGCATGCCACTCCACTCCACATAGCTTTCGAAGCCTGTAGAGAGTCCGCCCGCCAACGAGGCATGCGCGTCACAGGCTCCGAACTCGTTGGACTTGTCCCCAAAAAAGCCCTCCTCGACGCCGGCAAGTACTATCTCCGCCAACAACAGCGCTCCACCGGCATACCCGAACGCGAAATCATACGTATCGCCGTCAAAAGCCTCGGCCTCGACGAGCTGGCACCCTTCGATATCGATAAAAAGATCATCGAATATCGACTCCAAGATCCCGACCGAGATCCCTTAGTGCGACTATCGGTACGAGATTTCACCTACAAAACAGCGTCGGAAAGTCCCGCCCCCGGCGGCGGTTCTGCCTCCGCTCTCGCCGGAGCCCTCGGCGCCGCGCTTGGCACTATGGTCGCCAACCTCTCCGCCCACAAACGCGGCTGGGACGAGCGATGGGAATACTTCTCCCAATGGGCAGAAAAGGGCCAACAGCTCGTCGACTCCCTGCTCCAGCTCGTCGACGAAGACACGCGCGCCTTCAACGCCATCATCGACGCCCTACGCCTTCCCAAAGGCACCGAACAAGAACGCCAAGCAAGAGAGCAAGCCATCCTCCAAGCCACCAAAAGCGCCGTCGAAACACCCCTCCACACCATGCAACGCGCCGCTGAAGCCCTCCCCCTCATTCGCGAAATGGTCAAAGAGGGCAACCCCGCCTCCATCACCGACGCCGGCGTCGCCGCCGTCCTCCTCCGCGCAGCCGCCCTCGGTGCCTGGCTCAACGTGCGCATCAACCTCCGTGATATCCCCGACGAAGAATACAAATCCCAGATCAACCAACAAGGCCAAACCCTCCTCGACCAGCTCCAACAGGCCGAAAGCGAAATCATCGATTTCATACTACAAAAAATCTGACCAACCATGCCCTTTACCTATCCCGACGATTCCACACGCACCACCCTCCTGCGCGCCGCCGAAATCCACGGACTCCCTCTCTATGCCTACGACATGGCAACCATCCGCAGTCAACACCAGCGCTTCGTGCGCGCATTCAACACGCCCAAACTGCGCATTCACTACGCCATGAAGGCCCTGAGCAATTTTACCATACTCCAGCACATGCGCAAACTCGGTCTGCGCATCGACGCCGTGTCCATCGGTGAAGTGCTCAAAGCACGTGCCGCAGGCTTCCAGCCCGATGACATCCTCTTCACCCCAAGCGGCGTGTCGCCCGACGAATACGAACGCGCCATCCGCGAAAGAGTACGCATCAATATCGACAACCTCGACGCGCTCGAATACTTCGGCGTACACCACCCCAACATCC
>JALWHQ010000063.1 GCA_026983525.1 Anaerolineae bacterium
GAGATCGCGACATTTAACGAATCGGCTCGGCCCCCGCCCCGCGTGGCGCTGGTGGCGAGGGCTTGTAGGTGCTTGCCGGGACGCCGGGCCACGCGGTCCTGAAGACGGCGCAAGAGCATGGCGATCTCGGTGGCGTTGGCCCCGTTGTACACGTGTGCCTCGTAGAGGACGATGAAGCGCCAGTGTATGCCGGTGGGGCCGTCGAACAAGGGGGAATCGTCGGGCCGCAGGAGTAGGTATTCCAGCATGGCGTAGTTCGTCAACAGGATGTGGGGGGGAATGGCCTGCATTTCCTCGCGGCTTTTCAGTTCGTTCTCGATTTTCGGTTCATCGGGATAGTTTTTCTCAAAGTAATCGAGTGCTTCGTCTCTCCACCGTCGCGTTTCACCGATGTAGCGGCCAAAGGTGATGGCAGGGTAGCGGGCCAACAGGCGCCGTAGGCGCTTCATCTGGTCGTTGGCCAGCGCGTTCATGGGGTAGAGGAGGAGCGCTCGCACCCCGGGTTGGCTCAGCGTCCCTTGCTCTTCCTCGCGCAGGAGAGCGTCGAGGATGGGCACGAGAAAGGCTTCCGTCTTGCCACTCCCGGTCCCCGTGCTGACCACGATGTTTCGCCCCGCGACAGCCTTGCGAATGGCCCGTTCCTGGTGCACGTACAGCGGACGCTCGTAGGGAAGCGCCTCGTTGTCACGGCAGAGCGCGGCAAACCGCGGGGAAAGGACGCCCTCTTCCACCAGGCCACGCAGGGACTTCCCCGTGCGGAAGGGGGGCGCGATTTCCAGAATGGGCCCCTTCACCAGCCGTCCCGGTTCTTCCAGGGCCTGGGCAAACTCGCGGCGCAGTTCGGGGCCCTGAAAGGGCTTGATGGTCTTCAAGTAACGGATGTACGCATCACGAATGGCTTCGGTGACTTTTAGGGGGTGTAAAGCCATGATCTTGCCTCCTCACAGGAAAGAAGCCCGTATGTTTTATGTATTAAATGATTTCAGTACTCGAAGATGGCCCTTCATCGGCCACTCATCCCCCCGTTTCCAGAAGAACCCGAACCCAGGACCCGGATGGGCATGACGGTGGTGCTTATCCACAGTGGAAGGAGAGGTAGCAACGAACCGGCCGCACTTGCTACAGCCGAAAAGTTCCGTCGCGCCCGGAAAGCGAATTTTCTTGCGGGCACAGTCGATTTCCACGTCTTGGACGTCTCTATACTCCTCGACAAGATAAATCCTGAGGATGAGATTTTTCTCGTCTGCAAATGCCCAGGTGACTGAACACCCGTCCACGCGAATCTCTGTGATGGTCCCGATTCCTATGTCTGTTTCTAATAATGTCCCTTCCTGAAAAACAACAAGGTCGGTCAAATGCGGGATGAGGGCCTCGATGACATTCTGCGGTTTGGGGTAATAATGACGTAATTCTTGCACCACATGGTCGGATACAGTGGCAAAAATAGAGACGAGATCTTCGGCGGCGAGGATTCCCTCCTCAAGAAGGACCAAACCATGGAAGACAGCCTTCTCTACATCCCTTTTTAGCAACACATTTAACGCGTGAATCTTCCACTCAATGTCACCTGGTGATTTGAGCACCTGCACTAGGGTGT
>JALWHQ010000064.1 GCA_026983525.1 Anaerolineae bacterium
CACGTCCTTGTTCGGGTCCAGCGTGCTCACGATGCGGTCGGCGTCGATGTGGTCGGGATAGGGTTCCTGGAGGATGATGCCGTGGATGCTTTCGTCCGCGTTCAGATCACGGACGGCCTGCTCGAAATCGGCCTGGGAAACATCCTCGGGCAGGGCGACGATGCGGGCGTCGATGCCCACCTTGGTCGCGGCCTTCTTCAGGCTGTTCGCGTACCAGACGGACGCGGGGTCCTCGCCCGCGCGCACGATGGCCAGGCCAGGCACGCGGCCGTACTCCGCCTTGAGCGCCTCGATGCGCTCGGCCACCTGCGCGCGTATGCGCTTGCTTACGGGGCTGCCTTTCATTAGTTCGGCGGACATAAGCGTCGTCTCCGTTATTTAGGGAATGTGGGTACGAGTTCGTAATGCGTGATTCGTAATCCGTAATCCGTAATGCGTAATGCGTAATCCGTGACACTTACGTATCACGTATCACGCATCACGTGTCACGCATCACGCATTACGCATTACGCATCACTCGGTGTCTCCTACAACTTCCCCCCCACGGCCTCCATCAGCCGCGCTTTCGCCTCGTCCACTTCCGCCAGCAGTTTTTCCAGTTTCTCGCGCTCGCGGGCGACGAAGGCTTCGTCCTTGATGAAGTTGAGGTTGATGCGCACGTTGTCCGCGGCGCTGTGCGCGCCCGCGTGCCCCAAAATGCCGCCCACCGCGGCGTCGCTGACCACGTTCACGTTGCCCTTTTCCGCGGCGATGATGGCTAGGCGCACGACGTCGACGCAGGCTTCTACCGTTTCCATGGGCACGGCTTCCGCGCCTTTGAGGGCTTCCTGGATGGCAGCGCGGCGCGCGGCTTTCTGTTCGTCCGTCTCCTTGGGCATGGCGTAGGCCGCGCTTACCTTGTCGAACGCGGCCGCGTCGCGGTCCACCAGGTCCATGAGTTTGGCCCGCAGCGCCTCACTGCGCGCGAGCACGTCCTTCATCTCCGCTTCCACGCCCGCGTACTTCTTCTTGCCGATGGTGAGGTTGCACACCATGCTGACCAGGGCCGCGCCCTGCGCGCCCACAAGAGCAGCAGCAGAACCTCCTCCGGGGGTGGGAGCCGAAGAAGCAAGACGGTCGAGGAACTCGCGCAACGTCAGGTCGATGAGCATTATCGTTCCTCCTCGAACAGGAGTGTGTGGACAATCGCGGGTACACTGCGTGTATATTATAGCACGCACGTGAGAGGATGGGGAACTAACGGAAAGGTTAAGAGGCGCAAAGCTTCAGGCTACCATCCGATACTCCAGGTTCAACAGGTGCTGTAAGAACTCCCGTCCTCCAGGACTGATGCACGCTATAAGTGAACCGCGCACCCGATCCTGAACGTAGAAATAAGCAGCCAAACGTTCCCCACGCCACGAGGGATTGCCTCAAATCTACCGTCAAACGGGAGAACATCCATGTCCACACAGATGAGCCGTCGACATTTTCTCACTCTCTTGGCTGCGGGCGTGACCGTAGTCATCACCGGTTGCAGGCCGGCCGCGCGCGCGTCCGACGCCGCGGACGTAGGCGGCGAACCCGCGGCCCCACTCCCCCTCACCCCAGAACCC
>JALWHQ010000065.1 GCA_026983525.1 Anaerolineae bacterium
GTCCAGAGGCCTGGGCGAGGGCCCACAATCCCGCGCTCATGTTGCCTCCTCCCGCCACCAGCAGCGCGAGGGCCATCCAGTGGAAAAGCAGGATAACGATAGCAGCGACAATGATCAAACGCCGAATGGGAAAAGTCGAGTTCATGGGTGTATACCACGGTTCAAAGATGCAGCGAAATCAGGGCAATGGCGATAAACAGCACGCCGAGACCGGCAAGTGCGGCCAGGAGCGCGAATTGGCGGTACATGTCCGCGCGTTCCACGTAGCGCCGGTGGGACTGATGGAACTTCTGGCCGCGCACCAGGGGCTCGGGGTTGGCGGGCTCGTGCCCGCGCACGTACTGGAGCCACCAGGCTCGGCGGCAGTAGGCCCACCGCACCAACTCACTGGCTCGGATCAATCGGCGATACTGGTCGCTCATCGCTTCTCCCGACCATGATAGACGATGGACGATAGACCAAGGACGATTGATCGCCGTCGTTCATCGTCAGCCTATGTCCATCTAACCATTTCTGTATAGATGGACGGCGGCTTGTAAAGGAAAAGGGAGAAATTCATCACATTCTCGGCGCCAAAGGCGCCGAGAATGTGATGAATTTCAACTTTTCTTCTTCGCGGCCGCCGTACAACATTTAGATCGCTTCTCGGCTTTTCATGGCGATAATCGCCTGTCGCAGGCGTTCATGTTCCGATGTGAGTGTCAAATCCCCGCGCGTGCGTTCCAGCACACTCCGCAACACGTCCACCTGACGCCGCAGGTTGCCGGTGATGGCGTCCGGATAGGAGACAAGGATGAGGGCATCGTAGATGTCGTCCATCCAGTTGAGTAGGCGCTCGGCCTCGTCCAGGCGCTGGTGACGCATCAGGTCGAGGATATGACGGCGCAGTTCGGTGGCCGCCTCTGCCAGTCCACCCAGGTAGGACGAATCGGGCACGCCCATGTGCTCTGGCGTCGGGATGGCCTCGCCGGCGACGATGGCGTAGAGAACCTCGGCTTCCACCCACTCTTTGAGTGCGTCGCCGGTGTATCCCGTGTAGTAGAGGTCAGGGTGCTCCTCGAGGGGGGTAATCATGTCGCGTGCCTGGGCGCGCGCCTGGGCCAAGAGGTCTCGCGCTTCGTCGAACGCATGGCGGTGGATGGCCCGGGTGATAAGGTTGCACGTACGAATCAGAAGGCGAGACCGCTGGAGTGTTTGGTCGCGCACCTGGTTCTTGATGTCCAAGCGGCCGATGATGTCCTCGATTGTGGCGCGTATGGTATTCACGCTAACTTTTCCTCGTGCGTATTGGTCGCGTGGGGCCGGTTCATCAGAGATGAGTATACACCTTTGAAGGGATGGCGACAAGTATCCGCGACCTGACGCTTATAAGGCCTGACGCCAGTCGCACCTTAAAGTGTTGGTGCATCGTGGCCCAGGGAGTACCTGGATAGCTCCCCTTAAAGCAACGTTAACCCACAACTAAAAATCTCCTAATCAAGCCCGGGGCACGTCTCATTATAGTGGTATAGGTTGCGCAACCATAAAGGGTGACAATGAGTTCCCCTCTCCATCATATCACACCAAAATTTTTATAGGAGGCGTCCCCATGAGACGAGATGAAGCACGGTGGTACTTGCGGTTCGTCTTGTTCATCCTCGCAATAGCAGTTGTTGTCCTTCCTAAGCCTGCGTTCGCGCAGGGAACAGTTACGACCTTCATTGTCAACACCACGGATGACCTCAACGACGGCGTCTGCGACGCCACGCACTGTAGCCTGCGGGAGGCCATTATCGCAGCGAATCAGGCTACGGGCAGAAAAGTTATCAAGTTTCGGTTGGTCGGCTCCCCTGTTATCCATCTCACTAGCGCGCTCCCTACAGTGAGTGGAAGCCACATTCTTATCGATGCTACGGTTTCACTGAGACCATTCGTCGTCTTGGATGCTAGCGCTGTTCCTGCGTATGTGCCTCCAGTGTCCATTTCGGGTAATTTCATTGGATTTCAGGGATTCTCCATTATCAATGCTCGCGCACCAGCTATAATGCTTGGCGGCACGAACAACGATATCTCCTTGAACTACATAGGTGTGGACGTTCTAACCAACACACAGAAAGGAAACCTTATAGGAATAAGCCTGTACAATGGAAGCAACAACACCATCAGCATGAACGTTATATCGGGTAACCAGAATGAAGGGATAATAGTCTGGACTGGCAGTTGGAATCGAATTAATAACAACTATATTGGCACAGATCCATATGGAAGCCGATCTATGCCTAATGGTAGAGATGGGATTCTGATCACTCGCTTTGCAAACAACACAACAATTGCGCAAAACATCATCTCTGGAAACGCTTGGAGAGGCATTCAGGACCTTGGAACAAATACTCGTATCCAGGGCAATCTCATCGGAGCCGCCAGAAATGGCAACATCGTTCCAAACCAGTTGATGGGCATCGAAGTTTGGTCTAACAATACCACCATATTTGGGAACACAATAGTTGGCAACCTGCAAGGGGGGATTCGGGTAGGTAGCAGCAACAACATGATAACCTTCAACTACATTGGTGTGGATTGGGGAGGAAACAACGGAGGACAACCTTATGGCATCTATATCTGGGGAGATAATAACCTTGTGCAAGGGAACAAAATTGGCAATAGCAAAGATGCTGCTATCGCTGTCGCCTCAGGTGTCAACAACACGTTCTACGCCAATGAAATCTTCAATTCCGGCCGGATGAGCATTGACCTGAAATACAACGGCGTTTCCGAGGCAAATGACCCCGGCGACGGTGACACTGGACCCAACGGCTTACAGAACTACCCGGTCATCACCAAAGCGGTATTGGTCAATGGCGGTGTCTTGGTCAAAGGGGTGCTCGATAGCACGCCGAACAGCCAGTTCAAGATCGAGTTTTTCTTCAGTAGTACCTGCCATAGCAGTGGTCATGGAGAGGGGAAACCGGTGGGTACACCGCTTGTGGTGCGGACGGATGCTAACGGCCACGTCGCCTTCTCCAAGATACTGACCGGCGTTCCCAACGGCGCGTTCATCAGCGCTACCGCTACTCAAAACGGCCAGGGCACCTCAGAGTTCTCCGCTTGCCGCCAGGTGGTGGCGAATGCTGCGCCGGTCGCCGCCGATGACACGGCGACCACCATTCAGGACACGCCTGTCACCATCTCCGTCCTGGCCAATGACACCGATGCAAACGGTGACCCCCTGACCATCACGAACCTCACTCAGCCTGCGCACGGCACGGTGGTGGACAATGGCGACGGTACCGTCACCTACACGCCCAACGCCGGCTGGTTCGGTATCGACAGTTTCACTTACACCGCCAACGACGGCTTGGTGGACTCGAACGTCGCTACCGTTACCGTCACTGTGAACCGGGCCAACCAGGCGCCTGTGGCGAGTGACGACACCGCGGCGACGGACGAGGACGTGCCTGTGACTGTGAACCTGCTGGCGAATGACACGGACGTGGACGGCGACCCGCTGAGCATCACCAATCTCACCCAGCCTGCGCACGGGACGGTGGTGGATAACGGCGATGGGACGGTGACCTACACGCCCGCGGCCAACTGGTTCGGCACGGACAGTTTCACCTACACCGCGAACGACGGCACTGTGGACTCCAACGTTGCCACGGTGACCATCACCGTCAACCCGGTGAACGATGCGCCGGTGGCGGTCGTAGGGCCCGACCAGGTGGTGGAGTGCACGAGCCCGCAGGGGGCCCAGGTCATGCTGGACGGCACTGGCTCGTACGATATCGAGAACGACCCGCTCACCTTTGCCTGGAGCGCGCCGGGCGTGACCTTCGACAACCCGGCCAGCGCCACGCCCACAGGGTTCTTCCCGCTGGGGCAGACCACGGCTACACTGATCGTCAACGACGGCCAACTGAACAGCGCGCCCGCCACGACGCTGGTCACCGTGCAGGACACCACCGCGCCCAACGTCCAGGGAGCCTGGGTGTCTGACGAGCACGAGAAGGACAAGGACGGCGCCGCGTCACTCATGAAGGACGGGAACAAGCGCACGTACACCCTCCAGTTCTCGGCCAGCGACGTGTGTGACCCGAACCCCACTGTCAAGGCCACCCTTCTGCTCCCTGTGGACGGGCGCACCTGGGATGTGGAGTACGAGCAGGAGGAGAAGGTCACCATCAAACTGGACCTGGAGAAAGGCAAGGCCAAGGTGAGCGCTCCAGACCCGCAGGCACTATGGCAGCGCATCATGAACGCTCGGGGCCTGTCAGTGGAGAACGGGCAGCGCGTCACCTGGGAGCAGAACAAGGAGAAGGAAAAGGAGAAGCCGAAGATCGAAATTCGCTTCGGCGAGCACGGAAAACTGCGCATTCGCGGCCCCCTGCCGTCGCTGCTCATCACCGCGACGGATGCCGCGGGGAACTCCGCTAGCGTTACCGTCCCACCACAATGAACTCTTCACGGGGGCGGCCAAAAGGCCGCCCCCGTTGGGATCAAGTAGGGGCGCAGTGCCGCTGCGCCCCATTGGGATCGAGTTAAGCGTTTTGAGATGTCGAGGAGGCACTTCTCCTCTTTCGGCATGTGTATGACGCAAGGAGGATGATCGGCCTCCACGGGCCTTGGCCCAGGTCGTATCCCCGAGAAGAGGAGAAATTCGTGAGGGGCTGGGGGCTTCGCCCGCCCGCCCCTCACGAATTTCACTCTTCTCTTCGGTGTGGCCTTCGGGCCGTCCCCATAGGCCGCTTACGCATCACTTCGGTGAGCAAGAGATACACCACGGCCACACCGATGCCCGTAAAAACATCCCCTTGCCCCAGGCCTAACAGGGGAGCATTCTGCCCTCCGTGGTACAGGCCCACCCACCATACGTTGTCGCTGCGCAGGAATAGCCAAGCCAAGAACAGACCGGAAAAGAACACGCCTGCCAGATTCGTGAGCAGGTCAATGTTCCACGTCATTCGGGCGACGAGCAGCCGCTGAGGAATGTGAAACAGGGCGAAGAGCAAACTGCTGACCAATGCCGCCCACAGGGCGGCCCAATTCTCACTCGCTTTACCCTGGAAGAAACGACGAAGCCAAGTAAGAATGTAGCCCCGGAAGAGCAATTCTTCCGGCACACCCACAAAGAGGTAAAACACCAGGATAGAGCGAAGGGATGTAACTCCCACACTGTATTCGGGCTTTACCAGAATGAGCAGCCCCAGCACCACTCCCCACAAGATCCACGCCACAGCGCTCCAGACCACCGCTTGCGCCAGATCTCGTGGAGTCCACCCTATGCTGGATGGTGCAATACCTGAGGCGCGCAGGGCCAACAGAGCTACAATGACATCCCCTATCCCGGCGATGATCGTTATCCAGGGCGCCAGCGGCGCTAATATGCGGAAGGTGCGTACACCGGTAAAGAGCAACAGGGGTGATAGGAATGCATAGGCCACTACCAGGCCAAAAGCAACGATGCTTCGCCGTGTCATTCTGTCCTCTCCAAACATGCGACGTTCTACGCGCGCACGTACACGGGATTCGCGAACACCCACCCTCGCTCCTTGCCCCACGCCCGCTTCCACACCTCCAGCCGGTAGACACCCGCCTCCTGCACGGGGAACGTCATGGTGCGGCCCACTTCGTCGTACACGACCTCCCCGTCCTTGCGCAGCACGATGCGAGCCCGTTCCGGCGTGATCGCGTGCAGGGTAGGGGCATCGGACAGGGCCACGTCGTCCCC
Organism: Anaerolineae bacterium; assembly: GCA_026983525.1. Taxonomy (GTDB): domain Bacteria; phylum Chloroflexota; class Anaerolineae; order JAADDB01; family JAADDB01; genus S141-23. Next base: position 5,705 of record JALWHQ010000065.1, read on the forward strand.
CATGATGGCGCGGCCCGCGCGCGACGTGGCCCAGAAGCGAAAGTGCCGCGTGTCGCCCACCAGGTCATAGGCCACCCACGCGTGCCCCTGGCGCAGCGCGTCGTACACCAGCCGCGCGTCGTGACCCACCTCGCCCGAGAAGGGCTCGGGCACCAGGATGTGCGTGTTCACCGCACGGAACAGGAATTCGTAGGGGAAAATGCGACGGCGGATGGGGCCGGCACGGTACGTCTTCCCGTGCGCGTCCGACCCGCCAATGGCTACCACCTTGTCTTCGACCAGCAGATCGTCCCACAGGCTAAGCACCTCGGGCAGGGGACCTTCGGGGAATGCCTGGGGGATGAAGGAGAAGACCAGGCCCACCGCGTAGTTCACCGCGAACTCGCGGAAACTGGACATGTAGTTCCACAACTCGATGCCCGTGAACCCGCGCACCGTCCAGTCCGTCCAGGGGAACGTCTTGGGCACCAGGGGAGAACTGCGCTCGATAGGGTGGGCCAGGAACGTCACGCCCCCCTGCTCGTTCACCGCGTCGATGACCTTCTGGGGGGTTGGCGCCAAGTGCGAGACATCGTCACGAATCCCCAGGCAAAGCAGGTGATTGGCCTCGGGCTTGCGCTCAGGGTCGTGCACTTCCTCCCCAACCAATACCAGCAACCCATCCCGATAACCCTCTTCCTCCTTCACTACCACGTTATGATCGGTGACGATGATGAAGTCCAGGCCGGCCTTGTGCGCGGCCTCTGCCACCTCCTGATACGTGCCCGATCCATCGCTGTGTATCGTGTGGATGTGGATGTTGCCCACGTACTCATACCAGCCGCTCATGGGGGAAGTACCTCGCCTCTGCGTTAATCTCTACGCACGACGCACGACGAACTACGTCCTGCGTCGTGCGTCACGTGTTCCTGGCTCGCTCGAGCAAATCGGCAATGTAGCGTTCAGGGACTTCTACGCAGGTGACTTCGCCGCGGGCGCGCAGTTCGCCTTCCGCGTAGAGATCGACTTCCACGACAATCTTTCGGCCTGAGATCTCCTTCGCGCGGCCCCGTAGTTCCAGTTCGGGACCTAATGGCGTCGGCTTGAGGTATTCGACGTGCAGCACCGCAGTGAGAAAGCGGGGCGGATTGTCCTCCTGGCCGCGCGTCCGCGCCGCGAACGCAGCCGCGGTGCCTGTGCCGTGGCAATCGATGAGGGAGGCGATAAGCCCGCCGTACACATAGCCGGGAATGGCTGTGTGATACGGCTGAGGCGTGAAATAGGCCACCGTCTCCTCATCGTCGAGCCAGTACGTCTTGATGTGGTAACCGTGTTCGTTGAGGCGGCCACATCCATAACAGTGAGACAAGTGATCCGGATAGAGGTCTTGGATAGCGACGGGGAAAGCGGTTGTCTGCATGGAAACGTTACTCCCTGCCCCTATGGGGTGTTCTCAATTTCCGGGTGATGCCAATTTGCGGATTTTCTCCAATGTCTCACGCCAGGTAACCGGTGAAAGCCCCAACTTGCGCCGCAATTGTTCTTCATCCATTCCTCGGCGATAGTCGCGGACGGCACATGTCCAGCGCAGACTTTCAAATGAGACTCCGCCTTTAATATCCGCTTCTTCTGCCGCGTCCGCCAGTACATATTCAAGGTTACGCGCCGTGCATTCGAAGAGCCTTTCTTTGGGTTGATAAATGCTCAAGTATTGGTCCAGTACGGGTAACCAAAAGGC
>JALWHQ010000066.1 GCA_026983525.1 Anaerolineae bacterium
GGAGAGGGGGCCAGGGGGAGAGGGGTGAGGGCCAAGGCCCAACAGGTTTACCAACAGTATCTCTTTAGCCCCGTGCAAACTCGTCCGATTGCTCCTCCTCTCCCATTTCCCCCTCCTCGGGGCGGAGTTTGGCCCACAATTGTTGGCCCTTTGTGGTGGGGATGGGAACGGGCTTGGCGTACTTGACGGGATTCTTCAGCACCCAGGCGTACAGGGGTTTTCCCTGCGCGTAGTCTTGTAGGGTGACCACGTCCGCATGATGCTTGTCCTGGTGCTCGGCCAACTGTTCCGGTGTGAAGGGCCCGCGCGTGCCCACAATCTCCACAGACCCCAGCACCCGTCCCCGGTTGACAATACCCACGCGACCGCGCACGCGCGTGGGGTGCTTGCGGATTTCCCAGGTCTTCCGGCCTTCCACGATGAGGGACGCGTATGGCTGCCGCACGAACAGGCCCCGGTCGGGCAACCAGGGTTGTTGCTGATCGAACGGGCGCGCGGCCACCGTGCCATAGCCGACTATGTAGAGCATGTCCGGCTCGAGGGTGTGGATGATTTCCTCGCGGTGGGTGACCAGCACCAGGGTTATGCCCTTTTCTCGGGCCAGGGACGAAAAACGGCGGGCCACGCGCATAGCTGTTTGCGGGTCCAAGTGGGCGGCAAATTCGTCCACAATGACGATGTTGGGTCGGTGGGCAAGGAGCCAGGCAAGGCGCGCGCGCTCCTTCTGTCCGGTGGAGAGTTCTGAGAAGGGCGCGCGGTAGAGCACCGCGTCTGAGATGCCGGCGTAATTCAAGATTTCGACGGCAAGCGTTTCGTCCCCGGTGATGCGGTAGAGCGCCTCGGCGATGGGCTGGTCACCAAAGTCCGGCTCGATCTCGCCGGGCAAGAGGGCCTGCAGCCGGGCGTTCGCGGGAATCTCAAAGGTTCCCCCATCGGGACGGTAGGCCGGATCGTCCGCGCCCGTGAGCAGGCCGTAAATCGACCGCAGCACGGTGGTCTTGCCGCTGCCCGAGGCGCCCAGGATCACGTTGACCGTGCCGGGTTCAAAGGTAAGGTCCGCACGGCGGATAACGATTTTCTGAATAACCCGGTAGCGCACGCCAAAGGCCTCGAGCATGCGACGCACCGGCTCGGAGAGGTTTTCCAGCGTAAGCCGGTTGGTGTATGCCTTGGTGAAGTCGCGCAGGCTAAGAGCACGGTCGAGGGGCTCAACGGGCGCGAAGCGCGCTCGGTACAGGTGACCGCCGTGTTGTTGGGCCACCGGGTCGTCCTGGATGTAGCGGTCGATGTACTGCTGGGCGCGCTTGGAGAGGGGATAATAGAGCACGGGGCGGCCACTGGCCGTGTCCCACATGTAAACGAACCCCACCTTCTCCATGAAGGGGTTGTAGCGTGCCATCATGGCGATGGTTTCCACCGCTTGCTTGGCCACGCGCATTTCCGGGATCCAGCGGGCGCGCACCCAGTCAAACATGGCCTGCACCGCCTGCTGTCCCAGCCCGTCCACCCGGTAATCGGGATGGACGACCACCCGCGCCAGGCGGGAGACGGGCGACCGGGCCGTGCGGATGGCCTCGCCCTGGATGGTCCAC
>JALWHQ010000067.1 GCA_026983525.1 Anaerolineae bacterium
CACCCGCTATTTGGCCGCGAACCCCGGCGACCTGCGGGGATTGGCCGCGCTCCTGGGCCACGCCAGCCTGAACACGGTCATGGTGTACACGGAGCCGCGGCTGGAGGATTTGGCGGAGAGGATGGAACGGGTGGGGTAGAATGATAGTCTAAACAATCATAGCCTGGGCTATGATTGTTCAGCCTGTACAGCGAAATTTGTGTCACCATATTTTGCTCATTATAATGAACAAAAAGATGTACCTTTGGAGGCTGAGAGAACGATGACACGTGTGATTTCTGCGACCGAAGCCAAGAAGCGCCTAGGGCAAGTCGTGACCTGGGCTGCGGAAGAAGGGGAAGAGGTGGTGATCCAGGCCCACGGCAAGCCGAAGGCCGTGATTGTCAGTTACGAGACCTACCAGGAATTTCGCCGCCTGCGCGAGGAAGCCAGACGACGGGAGGCGCTGAAGCGGCTGGAGGCGCTGGCCCAGAAGGTGCGAGAACGCAACCGCGACCTGAGTGAGGCCGAAGCCGAAGCACTGGCCGATCGCTTCGTGCGTGAGGTCGTGGAGGAGATGGCCCGCGAGGGAAACGTCACCTTCCGTGAGGTCTGAACCACCATGCGGGTGCTCTTGGACGCCAACCTCTTCGTCAGTTATCTCCTGCATCCAGACCAGGAAAGTCCCAGCGCGCAGATTATTCGCGCGGCCATTCAGGGGGAGTTCACATTGTTGCTGCCCGAAGCCCTGCTCGACGAACTCGTCCGGGCCATCGATAGAAAGCCTTACTTGCGCGAGCGTATCCGGCCGGAGGAGATGGCCCAACTGGCGGACATCATCAAGGGCGTGGCCGAGGTTATTCCCCGCATTACCGAGCCTATCCCCGCCGTCACCCGTGACCCCAAGGACGATTACCTCATCACCTATGCCCTGGTGGGGGAGGCGGACTACCTGGTGACGGGTGACAAGGACTTACTGGTGTTGGAAGAGGTGGGCACATTGCGTATTCTGACGCCGCGGGCGTTCTTAGGGATGCTCAATGAGCGTCGCGGGGACAGAGTGTAAAAAGGAACAAAAGCACCTGGAATATGCGGTGCGGGCACATCTTGTATCTCTCATCCCGGTTCATCTGGAGTGACTTACCGTGCGCGGTGAGCATCTTTCCCACCGAGGCCTCGTGTCTGCGCTTGATTACGGCGCTATTGATGGAGACCAGTGAGGCCTGGGGCACCGGGCGCGTCTACCTGTCCATCACAGACACCTGACACGTTGTGCATAGTTATCCCGCCCTCCAGGGAAGCACCGTCCCGCACAATTTGCAGAAAGAACTTGATACTACTCCTTTGGTGTAGCTACCCGCGAAACCGTGATCGGATGAGAGGTTGAGAAAAACAATCGGGGCCGATAGCATATCCCTGTCATCACCAAACAAAGGAGGGAAGCTATGGACCCCGCCCAGGTATTCTGTCCGCATGAAGATTGTCCGGCAAGAGGGCACGTGGGGAAGGGCAACATCAAGGTACATAGTCGGAAGGAAAGGCGGTATCGGTGCACTGTATGTGGGAAGACCTTCAGCGAGCGCAAGGGCACCATGTTCTAT
>JALWHQ010000068.1 GCA_026983525.1 Anaerolineae bacterium
ATCCGACGACTGGGTTTACGGCCAACTGCGCATCCCCACCTGGACGGTCGAACTCTACCCACCCCGTTCCTCCACCTATTACTTCTACCCACCCGACGAGGTCATCCCGGAGCAAACCGCGCGCAACAGGGACATGGTGGAATACCTCATCGCCCTGGCCGACGAGCCGCGCAAGGTGTTGGGCCTGGCAGGCGACCTTATCACCCCCACGGTCAGCCTCTCTGTCATTCCACCCGTTCGTCCGCCACGGCTCACCGTTCGCGCGGTCGTCAGCGACAATGTCGGGGTCACCCTGCTGGTCCTGGAGGATGTCGGAGAAAACTCGGTCACCCCCCTCTCGCTCATCCAGCCTACTACCCCCATCTCCGGCACAACCGCCTTCACCATCCCGATAACCCTATCAAAAGGCAAACACACGCTGCGAGCCATCGCCTATGACCGCGCCCACAATCGGGGGGTCAGCCCATCTCTGGTTATAATCGTAGAGAAAGGGACCACACACGCCGCGTGGTTGCCGTGGCTATCCGCAGCGCCCGGCCAACGTACTCACCTCAAACGCGGCGACGGCCGGATACATGAGGGGGGGAAGTCGAGTAGACCATGAACATGTCGCGCGTCCTACGGGTCTACCTGGCTCATCCTATAGAACCCTACCTTTCCGTGCCCGCGCGTATGTGGAATCCCATTGCCCGCGCGCAGATGCACCTCCAGCGCGACCCCGCCCTGGCGCCCCGGTTGGGCGCGCGCGCAACGCACTTCCGCCTCACCCCAGACCCGGAGGAGGCGGACTTTCACCTGCTTCCCTTCCTCTGGCGGTGGTATCTGGATACGGGGCAGGTGGAACTGGCGGCTCGGGGCGTGGACACCGCGCACCGCATGGGGAAGGAGATCGTCCTCTTCAACGGGGGAGACTTCCCCGCGCGCTTGCCTTTCTCGGGCGTGATGCTCTTTCAGGCCGGGGGATATCGCTCGCGGCGCTTCGAAAACGGTAACCGGGTCTACGCGCACCCCGCGTTCATTGATGACTTTCTCCACCTCTACAACGACGGGCACTTGGACATTCGAACAAAGGGGACCAAGCCTGTGGTCGGCTTCTGTGGCCTGGCGGGAGGGCGCCCCCACCAACTGATCTACCGCACCCTCAAGTTGCATGTACTCAGGGCGGCTCACCGCGTCGGCCTCTACGAGTGGGAACCCCCTCCCTTCGAGCCGACCCGATTCCGGCGGCGGGTGCTGCGTTACTTGGAGGAAGACCCGCGAGTGGAAACCCGCTTCGTCCTCCGCCATGTCTACCGGGCCGGCTACAAGAACGAGAAAGGTGATCCCTTCCACCCGACCCGCCTGGAATACGTGGACAACCTGCGCAGCACCGACTATACGGTGGCTGTGCGCGGGCGGGGCAACTTCTCCGTCCGCTTCTACGAGACCCTGGCCATGGGCCGTATTCCGATATTTGTGGATACCGACTGCATCCTTCCCTTTGATGATTTTATCCCCTACCGCGAGTACATGGTCTGGGTAGACGCGGGGGAGATCGCGCGCATTGGCGACCGTGTAGTGGCCTTTCACGAGCGGCTTTCGGCCGAGGAATTCGGGGAAGCCCAACGCCGCTGCCGCCGTTTGTGGGAGGAATGGCTTTCCCCCGAGGCCTTCTGGCGCCAATTTTGGCGGCACCTCATGCTATAACGGACAGAGTTTGCCAGGTCAAATAGAACTCACTACAATCTACGAACAAATTACATGCCCAAAGGAACATATCCGGCAGCAATGCGTATTTCTTTCCTGTCATCCATTACCAAGAAAGAGAAACAGAAAATAATAGCCCTGATACTGGCCCTTATTGCAGGGTGCATATATGCTGTGTTCACAAGTGCATCTCTCGATGATTTCGACTCCTACAACTTTGTATGGGCCTTACAGAACTATGATCCCTATCGCGGTATTCCCCACCCTCCAGGCTACTTTCTCTACGTCATGACGGGTAAATTAGCATACGCTCTCCTTGGAGACGCTACATCCGCACTATTTTTCCTAAGCGCAGCTTCCTCTGTCATTGCAATCTACATCTTATACTGCGCAAACTCCTATATGTTTAACGATGCAATAGCGTTCATATCTACCGCGCTGATAATGACCATGCCCATAGTGTGGTTAACATCGGAAAAAGTGCTATCAGACACATACGGCATGCTAACACAAAGCATCATTTTGCTCTCAATTTACAAGAGCACAAACAAACACTGGCCATCCTGGATACCTCCATTGCTAATTGGCATCTTCTTAGGAGCGAGACCGCAAAGTCTAATAGGAATTACAGTGGCATTCACGATTATATCAATAAACAGGAAACCAAACATCAAAGATATAGCAAAGACAATAATTCTAATATCCACAGGATTTATGATATGGTTCATACCATTTGCATACTTTTTTGATTGGGACACCAGAAATATAGCGAACTATTTACGCAAACCCATCACCTTCATAACAAGCAGAGAATCTGTATATGCATCATCATCTTTAGCAATTGAAGCAAAAAACAGAATATCTTACATACTCGATCATTCCACTATGTTTCTGATTTATGTAAACAATGACAAGATAAGGGTGACTGCGCTCATAATATCCATCTTCATAGCAGTATACATAGCCATAAAACACAAAAACAGGACAATAACAGTACCACTTTTTGCTTGGCTCATCGTTGATGCATTTATTTATATGTTTCTACTAAACACAGAAAACACAAGATACATGATCACGTTCATAATACCGTGGGTAACACTCTTCGCACTTGGACTAACATATATCACAGGAAAAAATATAGCCATATTCGCGGCACTCACACTGGCCTTTATGAACATGATAGCATCATCATCACTGGCATTTTCCTTGCACACCGATAAAGCTCCACCCTACAAATTGGTGTCATATATACGATCTAATTTCATGCCAAACGAAACACTTATCGTAGCAAGATTATCGTACAACGCCCTAAAATATCACCTAAATCAATACAACGTACTGTTCGCAGATCATTTCGGAGAAGAGGGAATTTCAGCTGAAATATCAAAGAAAAGACCCCGCTACATAATTATATCAGATCCCGAGGCATTCATACCTGGTGATAACTACGTAGAAATACAGAGAGTAGCGTATCGAAGAAATCCGCTTATTCACGAGAAACACAGTGTTGTCGTTGCCAATATATATGAGTTATCGGATCGTCTCCCCAGTCATCTGTTAGCCTTACCGCCAGACGGGATTATTGATGTCGGCACAGCACAGGATGGGAGATACATCTTGGAGGGATGGTATAGACGAGAGAACATTGGGGGTATTTCAGCACGGTGGATGGGCAAGTCCGATAAGGCTAAAATTCGTGTCACGCTACCCATTGGTTCGTACACTTTGGAAATTAGAGCCATGTCATTTCACAAAAAACAGACCGTGTCTTTTTATTGCAACGACAAAAAGGTTGGTTACACAGAAATACCTCCCACTTGGACCAATATAGGGATCACCTTGACGAGCGATTGTGTGAGCGAAGGTGACATTACTTACATCACAATACAGGCACCTAATCGCATTAGTCCATCTGAACTTGGAGTATCTACGGATAAGCGAAAACTCAGTATAGCCGTGGCAGAACTAAGGTTCAGCTCAGACGAACGGAAATAGACGACCGGTTCCGCTAAATACATGATGAGAACGCGCGCCCTAAAGATCGCTGGTCTTTGGAGAGCCCTGCCCACGTGTGTTGCCACATCTCCCCCACCTCTAGATCTTGCCTACCCTTGTAAGTTCGTGCTATAGTATAGAAGCCTGCGGTGTGCGTGATGCCATGATGCGCCCTGAGCCAACAATAGTACATTGGGAATCGAGGTGAGCGAGGGGAACGCGATAGCCGTGAGGCAAGGCGGGATCCTCGCCCGAGATTCCCACCTGCGTAAGCAGGTTCAGGACCACTCGGCACACGGCACCGCGGGGGTGGCAGACCACCGGGGGGGCCTGGTGGTCTGTGCTTTTATTGGGGAGCGGGAATATGCACCGAGAACGTCTCACAGATGACATATTCGTCTTTACCAGTGAACGTTATGTCCAGGTAACGGCCACGGTTATTTTTACTCAGAAGGGCGTGGTTGTGTTCGACACCTTGCCCTTCCCTGAGGAAACCCGCCAGATGGCCGACTTCATCCGTCGTTCTGGCCGTGGGCCCGTGCGCTACCTCATTCTTTCTCACTCTCATGCCGACCATGTGTACGGCGCCTACTTGTTTCCTGAGGCAGAAATCATTGCCCACCGTCGGTGTTATGACCTACTTATGCGTTACGGTCAAAAAGGTTTAGAGGAAGCGCGTCGCGCCGAACCCGAACTTACGGAGGTCACCCTTCGCTTTCCCGCTCTGTGGACGGAGACTGACGCCGCCCTGCGCATGGGCAATAAGACCATCCAACTGTACTATTCACCGGGTCACACTCCTGACCTCATCGGCGCTTATATCCAGGAGGAACGCACCCTGCTCGCCAGTGATACTATGATGCCTGTGCCCTACGTCGCCGATGGCGATCCTCTTCAACTGATCGATTCCCTGCACGCGCTGCGCCAGTACCAGGCCGAGCACTTGGTGCAAGGGCACGGGGACATCCTACTACGTGGGGAAATCCAGACGCACATCGCCGCGAACATCGCCTACCTGGAAAAGTTGGTCGAGGTGATCTCGCATGCAGTGGAGGAGGGCACACCGTTAGAGCGGCTCCTGCGTATTCCCCCTGAAGAATTTGGTGTCTCTCGTATCGCCCTGGAAGGGCTGGCTCCACAAATCCACCAGGCCAACCTCCTGGCCTATTACGAACAGTCCAAACAGCACAAACGAAAGCGTAAGTAAACCCATGACCGACTGGCGCAAGAGCGTGCAAGCCAATCACCAACGCCCTCCAGGACGTCCTCTCCCCCACGGTGTCATCGACCGATTCTGGCAAGAGGCCGCCGCCCTACGCGCGATCGAAAGTCGTCTCCGCGACTTATATCGCCGTTGGGGGTATACCGAATACATCCCCCCCTCTTTCGAATTTGCGGACACACTCAGCACGGGAGCGGGGACGCTCTTGCAGGGACAAATGTACCGCTTCTTCGACCGGGATGGCAAGGTGCTCGCCTTGCGCCCGGACATGACCATCCCCACAGCCCGATTAGTCGGCAGCAAACTGTTCGACCAGCCCTTTCCTCACCGCTACTTTTACACGGGGCCGGTCTTTCGCTACACCGAGCCCATGGCGGGCATGCCGCGCGAATTTTACCAATCAGGTGTAGAACTCATCGGGGCCGGGGGACCGGAGGCGGACGGAGAAGTCCTGGCCCTGGCCGTAGAATCCTTGCGTGAGTTAGGCTTGCAAGACTTCCGCATCGTCCTGGGCCAAATGGCCTTCTTCCATGGGCTGCTCGAGGCCCTCAACCTGGAACCTGCGGACGAGCAGGCGCTCAAGTTGGCCCTGGATCGCAAGAGCGATCCGGCCCTCCGCACCCTCATCGATCGATGGGGACTGGAGGGCAACCTTCGCGAGGCAGTAATGCGCCTACCACGTCTGTACGGCAACGAGGGCGTGCTCAATACTGCCCAAGAAGTCGCTCTCAATGAGACCATGCGCGCGGCCTTGGATACACTGCGGGCCATTGAAAAAATCGTGGATGCTTATCAGGTGAAAGCGTTCATCACCCTCGACCTGGGCGAGGTGCGGGGGATGGAATACTACACAGGTATCACCTTTGAAGGGTTTGTACCAGACCTGGGAACCCCCGTGCTCAGTGGTGGACGCTATGACAACTTGGTGGCCGCGTTTGGGCCTCCACAACCGGCTGTGGGCTTTGCCATCACCCTCGACCGTATCCTACGGGCTCAACACATTCACAAAGTCCCTCAGGTCCCCTGGATGCCCGACATCATCGTTGGGGGTACCGTGACCCCGCAACACGTGACGCTCGTCCAGGAAGCGCGTGAATCTGGACGCAAAGTGGCCTGGTGCTACAATGCCCACACATCGAGTGAACTCTGGGCGTATGCAGAGCGATGGAACATCCCCAAAGGAGTATGGTTTGATGACGACAACGCTCTGGTACGGGAAAGCGGAAACGTATTTCGCGTTCCTTTAAATGAGGTAAATCCTCTGCTGTAAGTAGGCGAAATTGAACGGGACAATGCCTGAACACATTCGTATGGCCTTGCCCAAAGGTCGCCTGGAACACGATGCACGCCAATTTCTGGCTCGTGTGGGGCTGATGTCCGAATCCCCGACAAACGGTCGCGCGCTTATCGTTCCCGGTGCAGAGCCCTGGGTGGACTTTCTCCTGGCGAAGCCCGCCGACGTTCCCGTCTACGTGGAACACGGCGCGGCCGACATGGGCATTGTGGGCCTGGACGTGTTGCGCGAGGGGAATTACGACGTGTACGAACCCTTGCTCCTCCCCTTTGGCCACTGCCGACTCAGCGTGGCGGTTCCTCAAGACCAGGTCGATGCGTACGAATCCTTGCGCCTTCACCCCACCCTGCGCGTGGCGACCAAATACCCAAACCTGACGCTGGAATTCTTCCACGCGCGCGGTCTAACTCCCGAAATCATCCCCTTGAGCGGCTCGGTCGAACTGGGCCCCCTCGTGGGCTTGGCCGACGTCATCGTCGACCTGGTGCAGACGGGCCGCACGCTGCGCGAGAACGGACTGGTCGAAGTGCGCATCATCTTGCACTCCCAGGCCGTCCTGATTGCCAACCGGGCCAGTTACCGACTGAAAGAACGTGAGGTGCGCGACATCATCGACCGTCTAAGCAAACACATTGGGGAGAACGACGAACTGGGTGGCGAAATGAGCACCTGACCTAACCCGACTCGTTCGCCCCCTTCACGCTACAGTGTGAACTTCTCACCGAGGAGACGCCCATGCTGGCCTTTCCACCTGGATTTCTCTGGGGCACGGCAACCAGTAGCCACCAGGTCGAGGGGAACAACACGAACAACCAGTGGTACTGGTGGGAACAGCAGCCCGGGCGCATCTGGCAAGGGCAAACCGCCGGGCTGGCGTGCGACTGGTGGCGCAACGCGGAGCGCGACTTCGACCTGATGGTGGAATTGCACCAGAACGCGCACCGCCTGAGCATCGAGTGGAGCCGCATCGAGCCTGAAGAAGGGAAGTTCGACGAGCGCGCGCTCGCCCGCTACCGCGAAATGATTCAGGGATTACGGGAGCGGGGCATCGAACCTATGGTCACCCTGCACCACTTCACCGAACCCTTATGGTCGTGGCACCGGGGGTCGTGGCTCCACCCCCGCGCGCTGGACGCGTTCCGGCGCTATGTTGCC
>JALWHQ010000069.1 GCA_026983525.1 Anaerolineae bacterium
CAGCCCCCCCACGGCTACGATGAGGATGCCGAGAACTCGCAGCATCTACCTGTTCTCCCCGGGTTCCGGCACGTCGGGTGGGGTGGGAGGCTCCTTAGGGGGCTCCTTCTTGGTTTCCTCTTCCTCATCCTCTTCCTTCTTCTTCTTTTCCTCTTCCTTACGGCGACCAAACTGGCGCAATTGCATGGCCATCTCCCGCAGGCGTTTGTCCACCAGGTAATTGACCGTACCCTCGGGCCAGGAACCATCGGGCCGGCGTTCGCCCGCGGCCACGCCCGTGAGGATCTCGATGCCCTCGTCCACGGTGCGCACGGGGTAGATGTGGAACTTGCCCTCCTCCACGGCCTTGATGACTTCGGGCTTGAGCATAAGGTGCTGGACGTTGGCCTCGGGGATGATGACGCCCTGGGTGCCCGTGAGGCCGCGCGCCTTGCACACGGCGAAGAAGCCCTCGATCTTCTCGTTCACCCCGCCCACGGGCTGAATCTGGCCGTGCTGGTTCACCGAGCCAGTGACCGCGATGTCCTGGCGCAGGGGCAGCCCCGACAGCGCGGACATCAAGGCGTACAATTCGGTGGAACTGGCGCTGTCGCCCTCCACGCCCTCGTAGGACTGTTCGAAGGTGATGGTGGCGGAGAGGCTGAGGGGCTTGTCCTGGGCGTAGCGACCCGCGAGGAAGCCCGAGAGGATGAGCACGCCCTTGTCGTGGATGCGGCCGCTCAGTTTGGCCTCCCGCTCGATGTTGATCACGCCCGCCTGACCAAGATACACGCGCGCGGTAATGCGGTTGGGTCGGCCAAAGGTGTAATCGCCCAGCATGATCACGGAGAGGCCGTTCACCTGGCCCACGGTCTTCCCCTCGGTGTCGATGTAGATGACGTTGTCCTGGATGAGTTCCTGGATGCGTTCTTCCAACATGCGGGAGCGGTAAACACGCTCCTCGATGGCTTTCTGCACATCCTCGGCCTGGACGACCTCGTGGCCCGCGACCCGTGCCCAGTAGGAGGCCTCGCGCACCACGTCCGCGATGAGGCCGAAGCGGGCGCTGAGTTTCTTCTTGCTGTCGGCCAGGCGTCCCGCGTACGTGACCACCTCCGCGACCGCGAGGGGGGAGAAGTGACACAGGTTTTCTTCCTGGCAGATGGTGTGCACGAAACGGGCAATTTGTTCCACGTTCTCCCGCGTCCAGGGCATGTCGGGCGAGAAGTCGGCCCGCACCTTGAAAAGTTCGGCGAAGTCCTCATCCAGGGCATAGAGCAGGTAGTAATAGATGGGCTCGCCAATAAGGACGACCTTCACGTTCAGGGGAATGGGCTCAGGGCGCAGGCCCGCGGTGGGCAGGAAGCCGAACATCTGTTGGGGCACATCCTCAATGACGACCTGCCCCGTTTTGAGCGCGCGCTTGAGCACGTCCCAGGCCAGGGGCTGGCGCAGCACGTCGGTAATGTTGAGGACGAGGTAACCGCCGTTGGCCTTGTGCAGCGCGCCCGCGCGCAGCATGGTGAAGTCGGTGACCAAAGCGCCAAAGCGGACTTTGTACTCCTGCTTGCCGATCAGGTTGACGACGGTAGGGTTGGGCTCGTAAACGACGGGCGCGCCCTCCAACTTGCTGTTGTCCACAATGACGTTGACGCTGTAGCGGGCGAGAGGGGATTCTTCCCACTGGCGCAAGGAGAGTGTGGGCGGAGCCCCGCCTTCCCCTCCCGTCACTTGTGCGGCCGCGGCCAACACCTGGCGCACCAGGTGGATGTTCTTCACCATGTCCGCGCGGCAGGCATCCAGCCAGGCGACGACCTCGGGCAGGTCGGAAAATTCCCGCCGCTCGTCGTCGAACAAATATTCAAGGATGGCTTCCGCGACTTGCTTGTCCAGTTCGGCGAGTTTCTTGCGCAGTTCTTTTTCCACCTCGTAAGCCTGGCGCATGGCCCGTTCCAACACCTGCTCGACCTCCTCGCGCGCGGCCTCGAACTGGGCGCGCACGGGCTGGGGCAGGGCCTCGTACTTGTCGGGCGGCATGGGCTTACGCTCTTCGTCCATGGGCGCGATGGCCAGGCCGACGGGCGTTTCCAGGATGAGGAACCCGCGCGATTGGGCGAATTCCTTGACCTTGTTCAGCAACTCCTCCCGCATCTTCTGGAAGGTGCGGATGAGTTGGCTACGGTGCTCCTGGTATTGTTCGGTCTCGAAGGCCTGGGGCAGTTGCTGCGCCACGTCGCGCAGGAGTTCTTCCACGCGTTGGCGGAGTTGGGCGGCGCGGCCCGCGGGCAGGCGAATAGCCTTGGGCGCGTCGGGGTCGTCGAAGTTGTAGACGTACACCCAGTCGTCGGGCGGCTTCTTGCGCGCGGCCACCTGTTCCAGATAGCGGCGGATGGTGGTGGTGCGGCCCGCGCCCGCGGGGCCGAGCGCGAAGATGTTGTACCCGCGCGCGTCGATGTTGAGGCCGAATTCCACCGCGCGCGTGGCCCGCTCCTGGCCGATGATGCCCTCCAACTCGCCCAGTTCCGCAGTGGACGCGAAGGTCAGGTCGCCCAAGTCCGCCACGCGACGCAGGTCGGCGGCGCTCAACTCGCGTGGTGCTGGTGCTGGAATGACCTTTTGCTGTTCGGACATGGAAGGCCTCCTAAAGCAAGGGTATTGGGGATCAGACATTAGGTATCAGGTATTGGGTATTGGGTATTGAAGAGTGTGTGCCCGATACCCGATATCCAATACCTGATATCTGATACCCAATACCTAATATCCGATACCCCATCTCCCCCCAACACCCTACATCTACAACCCTCTCTTTAGTACTTGCCGTTTTCCGTACACCCGCTCGTAATATTCCTGAAACTCCCCCTCTTTGATGCGGCGCCACCACCATTCGTTTTCCACGTACCAGCGCACGGCGAGGGCAACGGCCTCGCGCGGGCTGTGGCGGGGCGTCCAGCCCAGGGCTTTGATCTTGCTGATGTCCATGGCATAGCGGCGGTCGTGTCCTGGCCTATCTTCGACGAAGTGCACCAGCGATCGCGGCTTGCCCAGCGTGTCCAAAATGATCTCCACCATTTCCAGGTTCTCGATCTCCTCGCCCGTACCCACGTTGTACACCTCGCCCAGTTCCCCTTTGTGCAAGACCAGGTCAATGGCCTCGCAGTGGTCAAGCACCCACATGTAGTCCCGCATTTGGCGACCGTCGCCGTACACGGGCAGGGGCTTGTCCTCCAGCGCGTTGGTGGTGAACAGGGGCACGACCTTCTCCAAATGCTGGTAGGGGCCCACGTTGTTGGAGCCGCGGGTGATGGTGACGGGCAGACCGTAGGTCGTATAGTAGGACAGGGTCAGCAGGTCGCCCGAGGCCTTGGCCGCCGAGTAAGGGCTGCGCGGCCGCACGGGGTCGCTCTCTTTGGAGCGATGGGGGAAGGGGATGTCGCCGTACACTTCGTCGGTGCTCACCTGGTGGAAGCGCTCCAGGCCCAGGTCTTTGGTGACTTCGAGGAGGACGTAGGTGCCGTAGACGTTGGTGTGGATGAACGCGTCGGGGTCGATGATGGAGCGGTCGACGTGGGTTTCCGCGGCGAAGTTGACGATGGTGTCCACGCCGTGCTCACGCACGGTGCGCTCCACCAACTCACGGTCGCAGATGTCTCCCTTGACAAAGGCAAAGCGCGGGTTGTCCCAGACGGCTTTCAGGTTGTCCAAGTTGCCCGCGTAGGTGAGTTTGTCATAAACGACGATGCGGTAGTCGGGATATTTGTCCAGCATGTAGTGGACGAAGTTGGCGCCGATGAAGCCAGCGCCGCCGGTGACCAGTAGGGTTTGCATGGGTGACTCCTTTGTGCGTTGTGCGTCGTGCGTCTTGCGTCGTGCGTACAGGTGTCGGGGCTCTGGCTAGGGCTTATCAACGCTTTGGGCAGGAATAAATTCCCGCCCTCAACATGCGCCGCCCCTTCGGGGCGGTCTACGTCCCACCGCCACAACGCTGGCGTCCCGCAGGGACGCCTCATGTTAAGCAGGCGAATTCATTCGGCTGCTGGGCTTGAACATTGATAAGCCCTAGGCTCTGGCTGTGTTCAGGCAACGACGAAGGATTGGCCTACGGGTTGGAAGTCTTCGAGTTCACCTCGTTCCAACTTGGAGCGAATTTGCTCAAAGAGGCGCACAGTTTCCACCGAGTACAGCCGCTCACCACATCGGAGACACACATCCGCCTCAACCTTTACGACTGCCGTGTGTACGCCTCCCCGCAATACTTTCTCGACTTCCTTGTGCACCAACTCCCCCCCACATACAGGGCATTTCTCAAAGGTCGCCATTCCTTGGTCTCCTTTTCCTCCACGCAATCCATCTATTTGGATCAGGCCGATAGACCGTAATCAACACAGCCCACTGCGTCTCTTTGTTGTACGCCCATACGCTGTGTACAGGCTCGCCTTTGAAGTTGTCACCGTAAATGAGGCAACTCGGATAAGGCTTATCTTTGGGGTATTCCTCGATAACTTCCCCTTGCAACACACTAAAGAAAATCTCGTCAAATGAGAGATTATCGGCTTGAGCCTCCTCGTAAGCATGGTCGGTAATGCGAACTCGGTCCGTTCGGATTGCCTCTATAATATCTTCGATCGCTATAGTAGCCACTTGTGTGCAGTCCTCAGAGATTACCGCGCGCGCGAGCGCGACCACGGCCTACGGTACCAGCGCATGAGGGCGCGGCGGCGTAGCCGCGCGCTCTCGGGCACGAGGCTGAAGGCGATTTCCAAGGTGAGCGTGGGAACGAGGCGCAGGCGTTCCCACAGCCGCGCGTCCACGTGCCCGTTGCGCGACGCGGCCACGCGATAGCGTTCTTCCCAGGCTGCGCTGGTGATGAGAAAGTCCACCAGCCCCCAGTCGTAGAGCAGGCTGCGCGCTCGTTCAATCTCGCGGGCGGCCTTGTACAGCCGTCGCTCCATCTCGGGCCCGATCTCGCTCGCCAGCAACTCCGCCCACGTTTCCCCAACGCCGTCCAACGGTTCCTTTCCCGCGGTGGCAAACAGCGCAGGCTGGGCCACATGCAGGGCAGGAACCACATGTTCGATCCAGTAGGTTTCGGCTTCTTGAAAAGATGGGGACAACACGTCGGCAAAGGCCGTTACTCGGACGAGACGTTTTGTCTCACGAATGGTGAGGAGAACGTCCACCTGTTCGGGATAGAGATCGAAGTACGCAGCAGCGTCAAAGGTTTCCCATTCTTGCCACACGCGCGGCAACCTGGCCAGGCGGTCCACCAGCACGGTAATGCTGCGGGCCAGAAATCGGGCCCGCTCCTCCTCCGCTCCCCACGCCCGCACCCGATAGGCGGGGGCAAGAGGGCGCTGCAAGAGTTGCTGAGTGCTGGATGTGTTCGGCCACCTGTCCTCCAGAGTCCACCAGGCACGCGCGAGTTCAGGAAGCGTCCGAATCATCGCTTGCTCAAAAATGACCATAGACGATGGACGATGGTCATCTATCGTCCACCGTCCATCGTCCATCGTCCACTATCACAGCAATCCAACCTTACTGTTGTCCCCCAGCGTCATCTTGTACGCCTTCGGCTTGATGGGCGAGCGCCGAATCTCCACGTTGCGACCAATAAGACTGTCCTCAATGCGGTGGGGGATGCCCACAATGGTTGTGTTCTCCAGCACGATGCTGTGCTCGATCTCGCAGTCCTCGATGTGGCAGTCGTGATAAATGGAAGTGAAGGGGCCGATGTACGCGTTCACGATGCGCGTGTCCCGCCCAATGACCGAGGGGCCACGGACGACCGAGTTGATAATCTCGGCCCCCTCCTCAATCGTCACGTTGTGATCCACCTTGGAATCCCGATCCACGTAACCACGGACTTCGTGCTCCATTTCCAGGAGCACACGGTTGTTCGCCTCCAGCATGTCGATGGGCTTGCCCGTGTCGATCCACCAGCCCGTGTGGATGTAGGGGCGCACCTTGTACCCGTGCTCCACCAGCCATTGGATGGCGTCGGTGATTTCCAGTTCGCCCCGCCAGGAGGGGGTGATGCTGTTCACCGCCTCGAAAATGTGCTGGTCGAACATGTAAATGCCTACCAGGGCCAGGTTGCTGCGTGGATTGCGGGGTTTCTCCACCAGGCGGATGATGTTTCCCTCCTCGTCCAACTCGGCCACGCCGTAGTGTTGCGGTTCCTTGACGGGGGTGAGCACGATCTGGGCGTTGTAGTCGCTGTTCACGAACTCGTCTACGAGCGACGTGATCCCGCCCTGGATGACGTTGTCGCCCAGGAACATGACGAACTTGTCGTTGGTGAGGAAGTCTTGGCTGATCTTCACCGCATGGGCCAGGCCCAGCGGGGCTTCCTGACGGATATACGTGATCTTCACTCCCCATCGGCGGCCATCGCCGACGGCGTCCATCACCTCGTCCGCGGTGTCCCCCACCACGATGCCGATGTCCGTGATGCCCGCATCCCGAATGGCCTCGATGACCCGAAAGAGCACGGGCTTGTTGGCCACAGGGATGAGTTGCTTGGCGCGCGTGTAGGTGAGGGGATAGAGTCGTGTGCCCTTACCGCCACTGAGTACGAGTGCCTTCATCTTTACCCACCGACCTCCGAAACATCTAATACCTGATACCCAATACCTGATACCCGATACCTGATGTGTGGGGAGGGATGCTGGGTATTGGGTATTGGGTATCGGGTATTAGTATCGTTGTGTGGTTTTGTCGTATGGCGCATCCAGCAGCACCGCGCCCAGGAGGCGGGCGCGAACCCGCTCCAGGCGCTCCTTGGCCGCGAGCGCGTGCTGGCGACGGGTGTAGCCCGCGCGCAACACCAGCAACACCCCGTCCATGCGCGGGGCCAGAATAGCCGCGTCGGCCACCGCGAGCACGGGCGGTGTGTTCACCAGCACCATGTCGAAGCGCTCCCGCAGCCCATCCCAGATCCCCAGCAGCCGCTTGGAATCCAGCACATCCGCGGGGCTGAGGGGAGCAGGCCCCGCGGGAATGAGGGAAAGGTGCGGGATCTCCGTTGCCAGGATGGGGGGCGCGTCAAAAGGACGGTCTGCCTTGACCATATCGGTGAGCCCGTGGTCGTTGCTCAGGCCAAAAATCTCGTGCAGCCGTGGCTGGCGCAAGTTCGCGTCCACCACCACCACATCCCGCTCGGTCTGAGCCACCGTCACCGCCAGGTTCGCCACCGTGGTGGCCGTGTCCTCCTCCGCAGTCGGCGCGGTAAAGAGCACGGCCTTCAGGGGTTGGTCTAACCCCGCGAACTCCAGATTGGTGCGCAGGGTTCGGTACGCCTCGGCCACGGGCGACTGCGGGTCGGTCAGGGTTACCAAATTCAGAGCCATAGTGACGTCTTTTCCCTCCCGTGTG
>JALWHQ010000070.1 GCA_026983525.1 Anaerolineae bacterium
GTACGGTATCCCGGTGGAACGCCTGCCCCTGGCCGCCCGCTTCCGCCGCCGCCAGCGGCTCGCCGCTCTGGCGCGCGCCCTCGGGCACGCGCGCCCGCTGGAAGACGACAAGGAAGGAATGGCGAAACTCGCGGTTCCCAGGCCCTTCGTGCGGGTGGCTGGCGGTAATGCCCACGACGCGCGCGGAGGGTTCCCCCTCGACCATGACCTCGTACACGCCCCACTTGTCCATGGCAAAGGCCACGCCCGGGCGCTCGGGATTCGCGTTCACGGTGAACACGCGACTCCCGCCCTCCCAGGAGATGCGCACGCGCGCGCCTGGAATGCGTTTCCCATCCTCATCCAGCACGTCCACGTAAATGTGGCGGTTCCCCCGATTCTCTTCGGGGGTCAGGTGGTGGACATGAAGGGCGCGGTACACAATCGCGCCGGGCTCGGCCTTCGGTTCCCGCACGAGCACACCGTAGGGCCGGGCATCGTTTGTCGGCCCTTGCCGCAAACGCTCGATGTCCAGGGGGAAACGCAAACCGCCACCCAACATACGCCGGAACAAGCCCATGGGAGCCACTCCTTTCCTTCATGTCAGGATTTCAACGCTTGGGCCGTTGTGCGGAAGATAACCACAAGTTCCGCCACATTCCCTGCTACCCGATCGACCTCACAACCCGCCCCACGTAGACGCTCCTCCACCTCCTGGGAGTGAATGCTCTCATCACCCACGATGAGTACCTGTCGCGCCCGCTCCGCCTCGTCGACCCGGAAGCCGGCCACGACCCGGCCGCGCCGCAAATAGGGCAGCGCTGCCAGGAGCACGGGTCGGCAAAGAGGATGGGTAGAGGGCGGAAGCAGCACGTATGTGCTCATCGTCTGCTCCAGGGGTCCGGGCGTCTCCACAGCAGGTATTTCCTCGACGGGAGGCGCGACCTCTGCCGGGGGTGCAAGGACTTCCTCCTCACTTTCCTCTTCTATTTCTGTGGGAACCTCGGGCGTTGGCGCCACCTCCTCGGCCGGGCGCGCCTCCACGGCAGTTTTCTCCGCGGGAGCGCGTTCTTCCCTTGCTACGGGCTCGGCCTCTTCAATGACTGATATCACCTCCTCCTCGACCCGAGACGCCGTCACCGGCTCGGCAGCTTCCGGTGCTGCTTCTTCGGCGACGACGGCTTCCTCTTCTCCTTCCTCTTCTGCAGGAGGAACCTCCGGTTCGCCCAGCGCCTCGGGGGACGGGAGTTCGATGTGCTGCTCGACCACCGCGTCCTGCTCCAGGTGGACCGGGCGCACCACGTCGGGGGGGCCAACGACGACCAGGTGGTAATCGCCGGGAGGCATGTTCTCGAAGGAGAAGGTGCCGTTGAGCGCGGTCTCCGTGGCTGCAATGACCTCGCCCTCGCGCACGAGACGCACGGGGATGTCGGGCAGCACTTCCCCTTCCTCGTTCACCACCTTGCCGCGCAAACTCGCCCTGTGGGGCGGGCGCACGTCCAGGGTGGGCATGACCACCGTTTCGTCCCCGGTGATGGTCACCGGCCCGACTTTGTGCCCTTCCACATTGACGTGGTACGTGCCCGGGGGCAACTCCACGAACCGGTACTGCCCCTGGGGGGACAGGGCCACCGCGCGCGTCCACCCGTACGTCTCGGCCACCAGTTCGGCCATCATCTCCGGCGTGCCCCCCATGACCAGCCCCTGGATGATCCCCTTCACGGGGAACACCACCTCCACCGTGTTTCGACCGTCCAGTTCGATGCGCTCCCGAACCGGGCCGATGCCTTCCATCTCCAGCGTGTAGACGCCCGGGGGCAGGTCGGTGAACTCGAAACGCCGAGCCTCGTCAATCTCCACCTCCCAGGTTTCCCCCGACTCTCCCTTCAGGCGCATGACAATGCCGGCACGAGCACCGGGCGCGTGCCCCACGACGCGGCTGCCACGGGCCACCTCCTCAGCCGCCGGAGGAATCGCCACGGCCGTCGGCTCCGCCACCTCCTCGGAAACGCGCGCTTCCGTGGGTTGTGGGGCTTCCTCCCGTTCACGGACGGGGACTTCCCGTACTTCTTCGGCAGGCGGCGGCTCTTCAGTCGCGACGGCTTCTTCGGTCTCCTCCTCGCGGGCGGGGGCCGGGGCTTCGGCTTCCGTTTCGGGTTCGGCCTCTCGCGCTTCAACGGTCTCGGCCGCCGGGGAGGGCGCCTCCTCGACCTTGGGAGCCTGGGTTTCGGGTGTCGCGGGGGGTTCCTCTGCCACCCGCTCTTCCACCTCTATCGGACCTTCGCCTTCTTCCTCGGCCTGGGGCGGTGATGGCGCCCGTTCGATGCGGATGTCCATCTCCTGCACTTCCCCGAGAGTGACCACCACCGAGCCCACGGCTCCATGTTCGGGAATGATCACCCGATACGTGCCCGGCGGGACCTCCTCGAAACGGAATTGCCCGCGCTCGTCCGTCTGTTGAACCAGGGGGTCCCCCTCAATGGGGCGTAATTCCACAACAAGGTGAGCGAGTGGGGCGCCGGTCTCGTCATGGACACGGCCGACAACTTGCGTGGGCCTGGGCATGGGCTCTTCCTCCTCTTCGACCTGGGGGGGCGCGGCCGCGGGGCTCGCGTCTGCAGGAGCAGGGCGGGCGCGCTCGATGGAGGGCATGGCTTTCACCCGCTCCACGACGGGGAGAACCCCACGGAAGCCAAACACCTCGTCCCACCAGTGGGTGTACCAGCAGTGGGGTTCCCACGCGTGGGGCCGTGACGGGTCGATGCGTCGGTCGGCAATGAGCCAATGGCAAAGGGTGAAGTACCAGGGCGGGGCTTCGCGCTGCAGGAACTCGTTGATGCGCACCGTCCACTCGGCTGCGGTCCAGGGGTCAAGCCGCGGGTAGCGACGATCGTCACGAACGCCGGTCACCGCGCCTCCTTCGGTGCTGATGACCGGAATGGCGTGCCCCAATACCTCCTGGGCCATGAGGCCGGCCAGTTCGTAGGCGCGAAAGCAGAACGGGTCGTCGGCCAGGGTAGCGCCCGGTTGCATCCCCTCGGCGCGCCAGCGGTTGATGAGGTCGCGCGGCTCGTTCCATCCCCACGGGTAGTGTTGCTCGTACTCGTCATCGGTCACAGGACGACCGGTGCGGTTTATCTCGTCGTCGGGATACTCGAGGGGCCGATTGAGGGTGTAATTGTGGACGGCCCACCACGTTCCCCGCTCAAAGAGGTCGCCTCGCCCTTGCTCTACAATCGCCCGTACCGGATTGTGATGGGGCCGCAACTCCATAGCCGGAATACCCGGAAGCCCTCCGGCCTCGATCACGAAGTCGGCATCCTCGATGAAGGCCCGAATGACCAGGAAGAACCAGTTGGGCGGCATGGCCTCGCCCCATGACGAGGGCACATCGGGCTCGTGGTCTATCTCAAAATAACGCACGCCCACGTCCACCAGGCGGCGAATGGCGTCTTTCTCCTCAGGGGAAAGGCGCCGCGGGTGGGGGCGTGCCCGTTCCAGGCGCACGACAGGCATGATGCCTTCCTTGATCAGCCGCTCACAGAATACAGCAGACGATCCGCGGCCGTCATCCACGACCTTCAGCCATTTGATGTGCATGGCGTGAAGTTCGTCGATCCAGAAGTCGAGGGCGCTTCCTACCGGAGGGTAGGGCGAGGGAGACCAGTGCAAACCGCGACCGTTGTCGCCTTTCGGACGGGGAAACTCTTCGAGCCGCAACGCATCACCTCCGTGAATGGGTGGACTCCGCCATCGCGCCTATGTGCTATTATACCACAGGTGTAAATAATCTCCTGAACTTTTGACAAAGTCTCGAGACCCGAAGAAGGACGGACAATGGATGCCCCCACCGTCATCCATGTACTTGCAACAGCCGTTCCACCCGCTCGGGCCAGTATTGTAGCGCGTCCACGGGAGACGTGTGAACGTCCACAACCTTCGCGCCTCCCAGGGCCTGTTGCACCCACGCTTGCCAGGGTTGCTGCGCCTCGATTTCCAGCACATCTTCCAGGCGGGCCTTGGTCACCGGATGTTTGGGGGTGAAAAGGGTGCAGCAGTCCTCGCCGGGCAAGTTGGACAGTTCCAACGTCCCGATGCGCTCAGCCTGCGCGATGATCTCCTCCTTGTCCATGCCAATGAGGGGACGCAGCACAGGCATCTCGGCAACCTGGTTGATGACGTAAAGGTTGTGCAGGGTTTGCGAGGCCACCTGGCCCACACTTTCCCCGGTCACCAGGGCCAAGGCCCCTTCCCGACGGGCGATCTCCTGGGCAACGCGCAACATTAGCCGCCGGTAGAGGACAACCCGATACGCGGGCGGGGTCGTCTTCATGATCTCCGCCTGCACCCGTCCGATGGGCACGCTGTACAACCGCGGCGACCCGCCCCACTCGGTGAGGACGCGCGTCAACTCGATGGCTTTGATCTCCGAGGCCTGGCTCACCAGGGGCTGGCCGTGAAAGTGCACGTTGATGACCTCGCATCCTCGCTTCAACATGCGCCACGCGGCCACGGGCGAGTCAATCCCCCCGGAAAGGAGGTTGATGACCGTGCCGCTGATGCCCACGGGCAGCCCCCCGGGGCCCGGCACCTTGTCGAAGTAGAAGAAGATTTCCCTGTACAACACTTCCACGTGGATGGGGACGTCCGGGTTGCCCAGGTTGACTTTCCAACCCGTGTGGCGGGCCACGACCGCCCCCAGGCGCCGGTTGATCTCCATGGAATCGAGGGGGAAGTCCTTGCGCGCGCGTCGCGCCCGCACCGCGAAGGTCACCCCCTCCCGCTTGGGGAGGTGGGACAGCACCGCCTCCTCCAGGGCTGTCATGTCCAGGGGCACGCGCCAGGCGCGCGCGAAGTAGGCAATACCGAACACCGTGCGCAGCCGGGCGACGATGTCATCCCAGCGAGCGCGCGGCCCCATCCGAAACACCAGCCTGCCCGATCGCTTATGATCCAGGTGCACGTCCAGCCCGTGGAGCCGCTGCTCGATGTTGCGCACCAGCGCGTTGATAAACATGGGGCGGTTCTGCCCCTTCAACCCTACTTCACCGTAGTGGATCAGCACATAACTTTCGGTCATCGTTTTCCACCCGAATACAACTCCCCCTACAGGATTCGCTCGTACTCTTCCACGCTCAGTTCCCACACCCGCACCCCACAGTACCGATCTCCCTCCGGACAGATAGGGCGCTTTCCGGCCATGTGCCGCAACGTACACGGCGCGGCCAGGTATTTTCCAATGCGCGGGTTCACCGCAGCAATTTGCAATGCCTCATCCCTGCTGGCGTTGAAAATCTCCTCCTGTGCATTATAACACAGGCGCATGCGCAACTTGTGGTGGAGGGCGAGAAG
Source organism: Anaerolineae bacterium (assembly GCA_026983525.1). Classification (GTDB taxonomy): domain Bacteria; phylum Chloroflexota; class Anaerolineae; order JAADDB01; family JAADDB01; genus S141-23. Next base: position 5,332 of record JALWHQ010000070.1, read on the forward strand.
ATCGCCGCTTTCTGTAAAGCGAATAGACACGGCATTGGGCAACAGGTAACTAACGTACTCATCGTCTACGCCCAGCGCGCGCAGGCGGTTCATCCCCTCCCAGATGCGCGCCATCGTCTCATCGTACAGGCGCTCCGCCTGGGGGTGTTCGCGAATCAACGCCGGGGTGATGTAATCAGGTTCCTCGGTCAGGTAGGCCGTCATCATGGGACGACTGCCCGGCGTCATGCGATGGCGCTGATCCTGACTGTCCGCGGTGTGGGAAAGTTTCTTGCGGAAGGTGTACGTGGGATGGTGGAGCGCGCGCGTCAGTTTGGAGAGGGTGGTCAGGTTCAGGGATTCACCCAGGTAAGTGTTGCGGGCCGGATCGAGGACAAGGGCGATAGCCTCATCGTCACTGAGCGCATTGCGGGGCAGTCCCAACACCTCGCGCACGGCCTGAGCGAGGATTTCCTCATTGTTCGGCTTCCACGCAATCAGCCGACTGGTGTGCCCCTCCAGCGAGGCATCGAACTCCTCGCGAAAAGACTGCTGCCAGCGGTGGGAGGGCTGAGCCTCCTGCCAGAATCGATACTCGAGCGTTTCCTCGAGAGGCAAGGGATCTTCCAGCACCTTTTCGATGTCCGGATCGTGGGCCAGCACCGCGTCTACCATGCGCCGCACCACCATCTGTGTTTCTGTGGGCACATCGAACTGACGGCACAGGCGGTTGTAGCGCAGGAGGGTGAGGAGGCTCACGGTGTGGTACAGGTAGGCCATGGTCGCCACGGGGAGCACATAGCGGGCAACCTCCTGGGCCTTGCGGGGCATCCAGCGACGGGCCAGGGTGGAGACGCGTCCTTCCTTGGGGCGGCGCGCGGGAAACCGGGCGTAATACAAGCGCTCGACCGTGGGGATGAGCATCTGCGTTAGACGCTGGTACGCGTCTACCTGCAGGGCCACCGTCGCCCGAAAGATGTTCAACGCTTCCCCACGCAAGGGAGGAATCACCATCTGCTCGGGCGCGACGCGCACGTACCGCTGGCTTACTTGCTCGCTGTTGTAGAAGGGGTGGGAGTGAAGGAAACTCCAGATGAAATGGCGACTGACGTTCTCCAGGGCGAATTGCAGGTGGGCATGTTGCAAGGTGGTGTGGTGACCGGCCAAGTAGATGCTGCGCGCGATGCGGTCACGCATTTCGGGCTTCTGGCTCACCTCTTCGGGCCAGACGATCCCGCGGGCGGAGTAGCACGTGCGCGCGGTGGCCACCGCGTTGTCATAGGGACGTGTGAACACGTTGACCAGCGTCACCTTTGGTGGCGGCGAATGGAATCCCCAGGGGGCCACGATCCACCCTCCCACAACACCTTCACTTCGACAACAAGGTGAAACTCCCGGCCATGCGGGCGAAATCCACAATACGAGTGGTAAACACGTCGGAGACGGTGGTAAATGTCAAGACGTAAAGGGTGTCGGGCGCGGTACGGATGTACACCTGCCACCCGACAACGGGATACACCCGATCGTTCTTTCCCTTCATGGGGTACGTGTACAGGACGGCCGCGGCAGGGTAGTCCCCTATCCGCCCCCGGTTCAAGGACTCCGGCCGCAGTCCCTGGATTTGCTGGAGGTTGGCGACGATGCCCTGGATGAGCATGTCCTGGCTGGCTGCCGCGGGCACGCTGGTGCGGATGATGTTGAGGTTGCTCACAAAGGGTTGGTTGCCCGGGATTTGCTCGGGCACCGCGGCAGTGATAAGGGCAGCGGTGTTGCTGGCTACCATCGCGGTCACCTGGTCGGTGAGGATCTTGCGCACACCCTCATCCTCGATGCTATTCAGAAGCGTCTTCCACTCCTCCTTGGTCAGATCCAGGGCCAGCCAGTCGGGTGGGTAGGCGATGCGAAAGCCGAACTCTTGGCTTTCGAACCAGAGCCAATCGTCGGGCACCTGGGTTTCCGCGGGGTTCAGGAGGGGCTGCTCGTCCGGGGAAAGGGTTACCACGATGGGGGTGGACGTGGGGGTTGGCGTGACGG
>JALWHQ010000071.1:0-492 GCA_026983525.1 Anaerolineae bacterium
GGGCGGAGAACCCGGAGAACGAGGGCACAGGCCGCTTCCTCCAGGTGGCGGGCCTGCGCTACGTGTGGGATCCCACCAAGCCCGTGGGACAGCGCATCGTCAAGGTAGAGGTCCGTAACCCCGACGGCACTTACAGTCCCCTTGACCCCAACGCGGTGTACAAGGTCGCGGCCAACGATTTCATGCGCCGTGGCGGGGATGACTACAAGGTTCTGGCCGAAAAGGCCATGAATGCGTACGATTACGGCCCACCACTGGATGAGGCGGTGGCGGAGTACATCCGAGCCTATTCGCCTGTTGCCCCCAAGGTTGAAGGGCGTATCCAGCGGGTAGAGGCCACTGTCATGCCCGCGACAGGTGCGGGTCTTCCCGTCGCCTGGCCAGTTGCGGTCGCAGGAATGGGGGTAGTGTTGAGCAGTCTTGGTCTGTATCTTCGCCGTCGCAAATAACAAGTAATTCGCCACAATGGGGGGCGTCTCGCACGCCCCCCTA
>JALWHQ010000071.1:502-1574 GCA_026983525.1 Anaerolineae bacterium
TCCATGCCCTTGCCTCGTTCTCGTCTGCTCCTGGTGCTGGCTCTAATCAACGTGCTTGTCCTGTACGTGTTGGCGCGCGAGCCAAAGGGACAGGCGCACGTGTGGGTGTTTCCTCAAGGTGAGGGACTCGTTGTCGTCGGACCACAAGGGTACATCATCCTTGTAGATGGACCAGCCTCCTCGTCAGATTTGGCACAATTCATGGGGCGTGTACTTCCACCCTTGGGGGCAAACGTCGATTTGGGTGTGCTTACACGTGTGGAGGAGGTGAATCTATGGACGGCTCAGGCCGCGCTGTTTCGGCGGTATCGGCCCGGCGAGGGCTGGGCCTTTCCCACAAGGCGTACATCGGCCGCCCAGTTGGCGTGGGAGGAACAGGTCGGGAGTAGTGCGCGCCTTGTACGTCGCGGGGAGGTATTCCAGAATGAGGCGGTTCGTGTGACTGTCGAAGATCTGGATCCCCCGGCCTTGCGTGTGGACGTAGGACGGTTGAGCGTGATATACGCCCCCCGCGCGACGTGGCGGGGAGCTGTCCCCGCCTATGGACAAGGCGCGACTCTCTGGATTGTGGAGACGTTGGACCACCTCCCTCCGGCCACTTGGCTTGCCCCTCATGTTATTCTCACCTCACCCAATATGTCCACGTCTGCCTTGGGCGAAGTCATTCTCAGCCACCCGACGACGACCTTTTACCTCTTCCCGCAGGTATCCCTTCGATTGCAGACAGATGGCGCGCGGTATCGGGTTGTCAGTTATCCATAAAAACCTTTTGATTCCCCTCTCAGCCCTATTCTCTCCCCCCTTTGGACGCGTTGCGCCCTTTTCCGGTAAAATGGAACAGGTATCGGTGTTTTGTCCCCCATTGCGCGAGACACCAATGGAGGTGGCGCATGTACGATAAGGAGCAGGCTCGGAAGGTGCACGAGGAGAAGGAACGGTGGGAGGAAACGACGGTTCAGCAGGCGTTGTCCCGCTTCCCCGAACGCTACGAGAAGTTCACCACCATTTCCGGCAAGCCCGTCGAACGCCTCTACACGCCCGACAACGTTGTCGACCTCGATTATTTCCGCGA
>JALWHQ010000072.1 GCA_026983525.1 Anaerolineae bacterium
CATGGCGTGCCGCTTGTGGTGGCCGATGATCGACTCCTCGCGCGACCAGACGATCTTGACGGGACGGTCGATGCCCCGCTGGTGGAGCCGCCACGCGGCCAGGGCGAGGATGATCTGCACGCTCATGTCCTCGCGGCCGCCGAACGCGCCCCCCACCTCCACGTAGCGCACCACGATCTGATCCTCGGGCAGGCCGAGCGCGTGCGCGATTTGCTGGCGGTCTTCGTGCACCCACTGCCCCGCGGTGATGACCACGATGCGCCCTTGCTCGTCCACGTAGGCCACGCCCGCCTCCGGTTGCAGGTAGGCGTGCTCCTGAAAACCCGTGCGGAAGGTTTCCTCCACCACCACGTCGGCCTGGGCAAAGGCGGCCTCGATGTCCCCCTTGCGAATGCGATAGGAGATCAGGACGTTGTCCTCACGGTGGGGATGAAGCCGGGGCGCGTCGGTGGAAAGGGCTTCTTCGATGGAGCCCACCACGGGGAGATCCTCGTACTCGACCTCGATGAGGTCGCGCGCGGCCGCGGCCTGGGCCTCGGTCTCGGCCACGACCAGCGCCACCTGGTCGCCGACGAAGCGGACGATGTCCGCGCCCTCTTTGTCCGAATCCGGCCCACAGAGCACGGGCTGGTCGGGCATGATCAGGCCGTACTCGTTCACGGGCACGTCCTTGGCCGTGAACACCGCGATGACGCCGGGCGCGGCTTCGGCTTTGGACGTATCAATGCGCCGAATGCGCGCGTGGGGACGTCCCGCGAACAGGACTTTCATGTGCACCATACCCGGCATCTCGATGTCACCTGGATAGACGGCCTCACCCGTGACCTTCTTCCACGCGTCCACGCGTGGGATGCTGCTGCCGATAGCACGCATTAGGAGCCTCCATAGATCACGTGTCTGTCTTCAATACCCAATACCCGATATCAAGCATCGGGTATCAGGTATCAGGTATCGGGGATAAGGCGTGGCTGACGATGGGTTGCCTCCTCCTGGCCCGAGAAACCAATACCCGATACCCAGTACCCGATACCTAACCGCAAAATCGGCAAGAAGCCAGCAGGATACAAACCAACACCACCTCGTAACCGAGGAACTTACGCCGACCGTTTGCGCAACTCTTCCCTAACTGTATGCAAAAGGGTGTCCGCTTGCAACTCGGGGAGGGAGTAGCAGGGCGCGCCCAGTTGGTCGGCCAGTTTTTGGGCCAGGCCGCGGTCGAACGCCGGGTGCTCCATGTTGATGACCACCGAATCAAAGCCGGCCTTGCAGATGAGCGCGGCCATGCGCATGGCCTCTTCCTGGGCGGGCATCCCCGTCATGCTCACGTTGCCCGCGCCATCGGTCAGCAAGATCATCAACGGACGCAGGTCGGAATAACGATGACGGGCCGCGGTCATCACCTGGTAGGCCAGGTAAAGTCCGCTGGAGAGGGGGGTCTTCCCCCCAACAGGAATATCCTTGAGGGCCTTTTGGGCCAGTTCTACGCTGGAGGTGGGGGGCAGGATGACGCGCGCCCGATCCTTCTGGAAGACAATAAGTCCCACCCGGTCGCGACGTTGATAGGCATCCACAAGCAGGGACATAACCGCGCCCTTGGTCGCTTCCATGCGCTCGGCCGCGGCCATCGACCAGGAGGCGTCGACCACGAACAGGATGAGGTTCGCGGCCCGACGGACGCGCACCTTTTCTTGCAAGTCCTGCCGCTCGACCGCAAAGGCCACATCCTCGCGCTGGCGGTAAACCTGGTAGGGCGCGGCCTGGCGCAACGTCGCATCGAACGCGATGTCCGACGGGCGCCCGCGCGTGGGGCGGGCCTTGATGTAACGCCCTCGCTTGCGGTCGCTGCGGGTGGCGCTGCGGCGGCCGCTCACGCGACGGGTAATGCGATCCAGGGGGGTGTGCAGACGCTTGACCTTGAAAGTGTCGCCCACCGCTGTGGGACGAAATACCGTCGCGCCTTCGTTTTGACCTGTGCCGTCCGGCGCACTTTCCTTGGGCCCGCCGCTCATGGGGCTCGCCGAGGCCTCATGAGCGGATTGGGGGCTTTTTTTGCCGCCTCCTCGTCCCCGTCCTGGGACGCGTCTCCCGCGGCTGTCGTCTCACTCCCTGCCGTGGCCGCAGCCGCGGCTTCCTGCTCCATTCGATGTTGGATCTCGTCCAGTCGTCGCTCCAGTTGGGCCAGTTGGGTGCTTGGATCCTGGAAGGGCTGGCGCTTGAGGCGGTGAGGAAGGGCCAGTTCTGCGGCCAGGAGAATGTCCCGTTCGGTGATGTGGGTGCGCCCCTCGAACGCGGCATGGGCCTGCGCCGCCTTGAGGATAGTGATGTCCGCGCGGTGACCGTCCACTTCGAACTCGGCGGTCAGCGCGGCAATGGTAAAGAGGTCGCGCTCATCGTACTCGACCAGGGGCAAACGATGACGGGCCTCCTCGATGCGCCGGGAAAGGGCCTCCTCCTGCGGGCGCCATTCCTCGTAGAAGCCCTCTGGATCCTGCTCGAACGCGATGCGCCGCTTGATGATCTCCACCCGGGCCTGGGCATCGTGCACACTGACGATGTCCACAGCCAGGCCAAAGCGGTCGAGCAATTGGGGGCGCAAATCCCCCTCTTCGGGATTCATCGTGCCCACGAGGATGAAGCGGGCCGGATGGGAGAAGGAGATGCCTTCGCGCTCGACCACATTCACGCCCATGGCCGCGGAGTCCAGCAAGATGTCCACGACGTGGTCATCCAACAGGTTGACCTCGTCCACGTAGAGGAGCCCGCGGTTGGCCGCGGCCAGCACGCCCGGTTCAAAGTGGCGCTCGCCCTTCTTGATGGCCTTCTCGATATCCAACGTCCCCACCACGCGGTCTTCGGTGGCGCTGACGGGCAAGTCGACGAAGGGGGTGGGGCGCTCCGCCACCGGGAGCATTTCGCCCCGCTCCAGTCGCTCGCGACAGTTATCGCACATCAGGGCCGGGATGTCCGGGTCACAATTAAAGGGGCAATCGGCGACGACGCGAATCTTGGGCAGGAGTGCGGCCAGGGCGCGCGCGGCCGTGCTCTTGGCCGTGCCCCGTTCCCCGCGGATGAGCACCCCGCCGATGGCCGGGTTGATGGCGTTGAGGATCAACGCCCGCTTCATCTTTTCCTGGTTGACGATGGCCGTAAAGGGAAAAATTCGATTCATCGGTACACCTGCATTTCTTAGCAAGAGGATACGGATTTCCCCCCAATTATCGTACAGAACTCAGCGTCCGTCAATGCCAAGCAGGGGTTAACACTTCTCGCTCGGCAAACACACCGTTATACAACCGGCTTCCAATGCTATATTTCCCCATTGGCACGTCAGGAGGGAATAAGACAATCAGTATCTACGAAAACCTAAGAGGCCCAGTAAAAACCTTCTCACTCACCAGGCATGAGTTCACACTCTTACTCACTTTTGTTCTTGGAGATTCCACACTCGCGGAAATGCTCCCTCTTGCTATAATAGGGCTGAAGAAATAGCAGCAGAAAGACACCCTATTTATCCAACACAACAACACAATAGGCCAAACATATTAAACACCCAGCAATACATCAAGGGATTTGCCCATCAATTGCCCGTATGCTATAATGTTGAAGTCAAAGCATTGGGAATCAACTCGGTTCTCGCCAAATAGTTCGGAGGAGGAGGTGCCGCTTGCCCCAACGCACAGGAACCCCGACCGCGAGCCTGGCCCGCTCGCGCCTGTGCCGCTGAGCCTTCAGCGTGTCGGGGGAAGCATCCTTATCGTTTGCTTTTCCACGCATCCCCCAATACTTAACTCAACCAATTGAAGGAGGAGAACATGGGCGGTAAGCGCTTGATGGTGTTGTTGGCTGTTCTGCTCGTTGCCGCAATGGTGCTGGCCGCGTGCCCGCAGCCAACACCGGAGAAGATCGTTGAGACGGTTGTTGTAACCAAGGAAGTTGAGAAAATCGTTAAGGAAACGGTTGAGGTCCAGAAAATCATTACGAAGGAAATTGAGAAAACCGTCGTCGTGACGCCGACGCCTACCCCTGAAGGTGCATATGTCGAGCGAGCCTACCGCCAAGCAATCTTTGAGGATCTGACAACCACCAACTTCTGGTCGGCGTATGGCCCAGATTCGACAGTGTGGAATTACTACGTACTAACCAACTTCTATCCCTCCCTCTACGGATACTCGGATCAACGGTTTGACTGGGTCCCATCCCTTGCTGCTGACTTCCCCACCGAACTTGAGCAAGAGGGTGACTACTGGGTCTCCACTGTGAAGATGAAGGAGGGGGCAACCTGGAGCGATGGAGAACCCATCACCGCCGAGGACGTAGCCTTCACCGCAAACACGGCGCTTGAACTCAAGTTGACGGATAACTGGGAAGCTGCGTACGACCCTGAATACCTGGATCGTGTCGAAGCAGTGGACACATATACAGTGAAATTCTATTTCAAGAAGAAGCCTGGTCTTAGCCGCTGGCAATTTGGTTCCGCGATGGCCCCCATTCTTCCCAAGCACTATTGGGAGCCTGTAGTACAAGAGGCTAAAAAGGCCCTCGAGGGCGTCGATCCCAATGATGAGGAAGCCTACAACAAGGCTCTGGAAGACGCCCGCAAGACCCTCTACAGTTACGTGCCCGAGGGCGAACCCAGCGGCGGCGCGTTTGTCTTCTCCAAGTGGGAGAAGGGCGCGTTTGCCGAAATGACTCGCAACGACAACTGGGCCTTCAAGGGCCAGCACATCGTCGAATACGCCAACGGTGCTTATTATGAAGAGGTACCTGGCTGGTATGAATTCTGCGCTTACGGCGATTGCAGCGGCGACACGGTACTGGACTACACTGTTGGCCCGTACGTGACCTCCGTACTCTTCAACCTGTACGGCTCCCAGGACGCGGCGGTACTCGCCCTGCAGAAGGGTGAGGTGGACTTCCTCCTGAACCCGCTGGGTCTGCAGGTGGGTCTGGCCCAGCAGTTGGAAGGCGCGGGCGGCTTCAAGGTCATCCGCAACCCGTCCAACGGCTTCCGCTACCTGGGCTTCAACTTCGAGCGCTACCCGCAGGACATCAAGGAATTCCGCGAGGCCGTGGCCTACCTCATCGACAAGGAATTCATCACCCAGCGCTTACTCCAGGGTGCGGCGCTCCCCGTCTACACGCTCGTGCCCGAGGGCAATTCCTTCTGGTTCAACCCCGATGTGCCGAAGATCGGGCAGGGGATGAGCCGCGAGGAGCGCGTGAACAAGGCCGTGGAACTGCTTAAGGCCGCCGGGTTCACCTGGGACAAGGAGCCCAAGTGGGATCCTGACAAGCGGGCCGTGGATCCGGGTGAAGGGCTGAAGATGCCCAACGGCGAGCCCATGCCGCAGTTCGAGATTCTGGCCCCCAGTGCCGGCTACGACCCGATGCGCGCTACCGCGGCCATCTGGATTGAGAAGTGGTTGAACGAAGTCGGCATCCCGGCCAAGGCCAACCTGACCGGCTTCAATGTCATCGTGCAGAAGGTCTTCGTCGAGGGCGACTTCGACATGTGGATCCTGGGTTGGGGCCTCTCCCTCTACCCGGACTACCTGTGCGACTTCTTCACCACGGGATCCGGGTTCAACGTGGGTAAGTACTCCAACCCGGACTTCGACGCCATGTGTGAGGAGTTCCTGGGTGAGACCGACATCAACGCTGCTCGCGACAAGGCCTTCAAACTGCAGGAGGTCCTGGCCGAGGAACTGCCGTACGTGACTCTGTTCACCGCGCCCATCGTCGAGGCCTACCCCGCGGACACCGTCCAGTTCCCGTACACCGAGGTACTGGATGGTATCCAAAACATGAACGGTATGCCGTCATCGGTGAAACTGCTGAAGTAAGATCCTCTTCGACGTTAATCGTCCACAGGGGCTGAGGGTTGACCTCCTCAGCCCCTGTTTTTTCATCCAAACCAGAAAGACATATCCACTCTCGCACTTACAGAAATTTGAGGACAGGTGGAAGTTATGCCAAAATATGCCCGACTTGAGCACACGGGCTCTCGGTCGTATCCTTGGAGGAGATAGTCGACGATGACTCGATATGTGTTACGACGCTTGGTGCAGATCATCATCACCTTCTTCCTCTTTCAAACTCTCACATTCTTCCTCCTTTATGCTCAGCCCGGAGATATCACCGACCAATACCTCCTAAACCCGAACATTCCACCGGAAACGAGAGAGCGTATTCGCGCCGAGCTAGGGCTGGACAAACCACCCTATCTCCAATACATCCAGTACCTAAGGAACTTCATGACGGGTAACCTGGGAGTTTCGTTCAGCAACTATCCTCGTCCCGTCATAGACGTCATCGCAGAACGCCTTCCACGCACCCTTGTTCTTTTCTTCACCGCTACGGTCATTTCCTTCTATGTAGGATTTGCCCTGGGGAAAATCTTGGCTTGGCGGAGGGGAGGACTTTTTGAGTACGGCACCACCATCTTCGGGGTTACCATGTACACCGTATTTACCCCTTGGTTCGCCCTGATGATGATTTGGCTTTTCGCCTTCAAGTTTGACTGGTTCCCAACAGGCAAGTTCATTACGCCCTCCTTCTGGCGCGACGCTCCTGTGTCGGCTAACGAAGTGTTCCACCGCATGATTTACACGGGTATTGCCGGAGGCGTGGTGTCCGTTATCGCTTACACGCTGTTGCGTCGTGTGCCCCCTCCTCTACGCTATGTTGCCGGATGGCTTTCCGTCGGTATCGGTGCCCTGACAACCATCGCACCGTGGCTACGTTCCCCCTTGGGCCCTTATGCGTTGGATATCATCTGGCACATGATTCTACCCATCATGACGCTGACCCTTATCTCCTTCGCCGGCACCATGTTGCTCACCCGAAACAGCCTGCTGGAAACCATGCGCGAGGATTACATCCTGGCAGCACGGGCTAAAGGACTACCCGAAAAAGTTGTTCGGGACAAACACGCGGCCCGCACCGCTCTATTGCCTGTAGTCACCAGTTTCGTCTTCAGTCTCGCCTTCGCTATCGATGGAGGCGTAATTACGGAGACAATTTTCTCCTGGCCGGGTATGGGGTTGACGTTGTTGAGCGCCGTCACGCAGGAGGACATCCCGCTGGCCATGGGGGCATTTTCCTTCACCGGCATCCTGGCCCTCCTTGCCCACCTGGTGGCCGACATTCTGTACGCGTACCTGGACCCGCGCATTCGCTACACGTGACCTATTCCCGGTAAGCAAGGCAACCTCACCGCCCATGACTTTAAACTTCAGGAGGACGTTATTGTGACGAACACAACAGCGGCCCAATCAACGGTCACCATCCAGCCCTTGTGGCGCGTCCGTCTGCGTCTCTTCTGGCGGAGCCTGCG
>JALWHQ010000073.1 GCA_026983525.1 Anaerolineae bacterium
GTGGATGACCTGCAGAATCTGTTCCCGGCGGCGTTCTGCTTCCGGCACCTCGTCCAGACCATCGAATAGGAAGATGCCTCCCTTCTCCAGCATGTGCTTGCGCAGGTGGGGAACGAAGTCCTGCAGCCCGTCCTGCTTCAGTTCATCCGCCAGAAACGTCCACAGATGCTCGACGGTCGCCCGCTCACCCGGTTCGGGCAGACCACGGGCAGCAAAGTCGCGCAGAACCACCCGCACGGGCAACAAGGCATCGTGATCCCAGGGCTGACGCTCCTTTCGGTCATCGCCATCCTCATCGGGCAACGGCGCTGTGAGCAGGGCAAGGTTAGCGTCCTCCCGTCCCAACAACTCGCCCGCCAGGCACAGGGCGACGAAGTTGACGAACGTGGTCTTGCCGCTGCCCGGGTCACCCAGGAGCACAAGGCGGGAGTGGGCATTCAGTTCTTCCAGCGCGGAGCGCCGTCGCGCCTCACGTAAGGCCATTTCCTCCCGCATGAGGCGTTCGTGGGCCTCCGGCGTGAGCGTAAGAAGCGCTGTGTACACCGCATTGAGATACAGTTTGGCGTTAGGGTCGGCCGCAGCCCGTGGATCAACCGCCTCCAGGGGCACCAGCCGCGTCCTCTGCACCACCCAGTTCAGATAAGCCTCCCTCAGCGCTTCGACATCTGGTCGTACCCCGTCGCCATAGTGCACATTGATAACACTCCCATCCCCAGTGGTGACGACTGTATTCTGAAACCTCTCGCCCACCACAGAGCGATCCGAGGCCACTTTCGCGCCAGGACTCTCGATGGCAGCGGTGGAATCTTCCAGGTGAATACGGCTCCCCAATTGCGCCAACTCCTGCCGCAGCGTTTCCTGGAACCAGGCCCTGTCCTGCTCGTCCAGCGCGCCGGCAGCCTGAGGCAAGGTCTCCAATTTCTCCAACAGGGTGTCCAGGGCCTGACGGAGTTCTTCGTTGCTCTTTATGATCTTCTCCAACCGTTGGGCGCCATCCGCTTCGTCCTTCCAATACTGAATCTGATTGGCCCATAGGTTGGAACCAATGTTCCCCAGGACACCCCCCAGGGCCACCAAAGCAGCCAGGTCTCCCTGCTGTATGGCCTGGGCCACAGGCCACAGAGTGGCCGCGCTAAGAGCCTATCCGGAAACCTATTTTTGTGATATAGTTTTCTCCATTAGCTTTCTGGAGGGAACCGATGAGCGAGAAAGCGGTTGACGATGGCTGGCGCATACCTGATGAGTTGTGGGAGCGGATTGAGCCCCTGCTTCCGCCGAAGCGGTCCTACCCCAAGGGAGGGCGGCCACGGATGCCCGACCGCCAAGCGATGGATGCCATTTTCTACGTTCTGCGGACAGGTTGTCAATGGAAAGCGCTTCCTCGTAGTCTGGGTGCCCCCAGCACGGTGCACGACCGCTTCCAGGAGTGGCGGGAAGCAGGCGTCTTTGAACGGATGTGGCGAGCTGGCCTTCTGGAGTACGATGAGCGGGTCGGCATTGAGTGGGAGTGGCAGGCCCTGGACGGTGCGATAACGAAAGCACCGTTGGGGGGAAAAAGGGGCCGGTCCCAAT
>JALWHQ010000074.1 GCA_026983525.1 Anaerolineae bacterium
AGGCGTGTGTGCGGCACGCACCTGGTTGGGCGTGGCATAACCATGCCGCTGGAGCAGCCAATGCTTGTTGAACCGGTCCTTGAACTCAAGGAGCGCCTGCCGAAGTTCCTCGACAGTGTCGAAGGTCCGCACCCACAGCAGCTGCTCCTTCAGCGTGCGGATGAATCGCTCGGCCACGCCATTGCCTTCAGGGGCCTTGATGAAGCTGGGGCTCGACTCAATGCCGAGGAAGGCAATTTCCTGCTGGAAGGCATGGCTCATGTACTGCGGACCATGGTCGTGCCGCAGCACCAGGCCCTCGGCGATGTCTTGAGCCAGTGGCCCGTAGTGTTCCCGAAGCCCTTGGTAAATCGGCTCCAGCGCCTCAAAGCGCGTTCCAGGTCGGGCGGCATGGATGCCGACCACATCGCCGACGAAGTGGTCGATGGCCACGAACACCGTGGCCGTGCCATCCAGCCGGGTCTGCACCTGAGTGGCGTCGGTACCCCACATCCGGTTCGGGCCGTCCGGGATGATGGTGCCGTCGTGGATCCGAGGGCCCCGGTCGCGCCCCGTCCGGTGCGGGGCCTGCAGGCCGTGCTCGCGCATCAGGCGGCGCACCCGTTCCTTCGAGGTGGGGGTGCCCCGGTGTCTCAGCCGCGCCCAGACCTTGCGGTAGCCTTCGCCCCGGAACCCCAGGGCCTCGGCCTCGCTCAGCACCTCGCGGATTCGGGCCACCAGCTCCTCGTCCAACAGCACTGGCTTGCGGCCCCGGCGCTGCGCCTGGGCCGGTCGCTCGGCTGTCGCCTGCCGCGCATAGTGCGTGGAACGGGCCACACCCCACAGACGGCACACCCGGGCCTTGCCATAGACACGCCGTGCGGAGACCGAACAGGCCCGGCTCATGGATTCGACCTCCGCTTCGGAAAAGGGAGCTCGCCCTCGTGCCGGGCGATACGCATCTCCAGCAGCTCCTTGTCCATCATCAGGTCGCCAACCAGCCGCTTGGCGCGTTTGAGCTCCTGCTCTAGGGCCACGACCTTGGGGTCGTCGGTGCGCCGTTTCAGCGCCGCGATACCCCCTTCCAGGAACTCATCCCGCCACTGTGACAGGACCGCCGCCGGCTGCCCGGTCTCCCGGCTCAGTGCATCCAGGCTCTCGCCTCGCAGAAGCCGTAACACCACCTCCTGCTTGCGCTTCGCCGACCAACGTTTTACCGATGTTTTCTTGCTCATGGACACCTCCTGTCGTTTTCAGTCTACGACCAAATGTGTGTCCAGTTTATTCGGGAGGCAACCCACACGCTTCCAGCACTACCGTAATCGGAATAATGGCTTTCAGCCAAATTCCCCGCTCCATGGCCTGCCGCGCCAGCGCGTGGACGCCATCGACCTTGCGCGTGACCCAGACTTTGACCTTTACGCTGGCAAAACGCTGGCTTTTGGCATAGCGCTTCCAGGCCGAGCGCGAGAATCCCCGCCCCTGTCGGTATGCTTCGGCCGTCGTTGTGGCAATGAGATTGCCCTTCTGGTCGTTGATCTGGATGGGCCCATGCTGCTGGCCGTCGATCTCGATCTCTGCGCACTCGACA
>JALWHQ010000075.1 GCA_026983525.1 Anaerolineae bacterium
CTGGCGGGATGTGTTGGGCTCGGATTTCCCGCGCTACTTGCTGAACAGCATCGTGGTGGGCGTGATGACCGTCGCGGTGGCCCTGAGCACAGGCGCGCCCGCCGCGTACGCGTTTTCCCGCTTTCGCGTGGGCGGGGACCGCGCCCGTTTTGGCGTGCTCATCGCCCAGATGGTGCCGCCCACGGTCATCATCGTGCCCATGTTTCTCATCATGTACCACCTGCGCCTTCTCGACACGCTCGTCGCGGTCATCGCGGCCCACCTTACCTTCATCCTTCCCCTGGTGACGTGGTTCCTCATTGGGTTCTTTGATGAGGTGCCGCGGGACTTGGAGGAGCAGGCCATGGTGGACGGGTGCACGCCGTGGCAGGCGTTCTATCGGGTGGTGTTGCCTGTCATTCGGCCTGGACTGGCCGCGGCCGGCTTGTTTGCCTTCATCCTCTCCTGGAACGAGGTGTTTTTCGCGCTGCTGCTCACAGGGGGAGACAGCAAGACCCTGCCCGTGGCCATCGCGGGCTACTGGACGTTTCGGGGCATCGAAATGGGCAAGATGTCGGTGGCGATTGTGGTGGCCATTGTGCCCGTGCTCATCGCTTCGTTCTTCATCCAGCGCCACCTGGTGAAGGGATTGGGCGGCGGCGCGGTGAAGTTTTAGAAGGGACGATGGACGATGGACCATGGGCGATAGAAGTAGTCCATCGTCTATCGTCTCATTCCCTGGAGGCTCGTCCTATGAAGGAACTCCGTGTCGCCATCGAGGTCGCGCGCGAGGCGGGGCGCATGTTGCTGGCAGCCCAGCACCGCCCGCACGAGATTGCGAAGAAGAGCAGCGCCATCGACCTGGTCACGGAGATGGACCGCCGCGCGGAGGCACTCATCGTCGAGCGCCTGGCCGCAGCCTTCCCCGACTACGGCTTCCTCACCGAGGAAAGCCCCGAGCACGGCGCAACATCCACCCGCTGGATCATCGATCCCCTGGACGGCACGGTGAACTACGCGCACGGACATCCCCACTTCGCGGTGTCCATCGCGCTGGAGCGCGCGGGGGAAATCGTAATCGGGGTCGTGTACCACCCTGCTCTGGACGAGATGTTCGTCGCGGAGCGGGGGAAGGGCGCGCGGTGCAACGACCGCCCCATCCGCGTCTCCCGCACCGCGCGCTTGCAGGAAGCCCTTCTCGCGTCGGGCTCCCCCTACGACGTTCACGAGCGGCCCGACCCTTACATGCGCCTGTGGCGCGCGCTCGTCACCCGCGCTCAGGCCGTGCGCCAGAGTGGCGCGGCCGCGCTCGACCTGTGCTACGTGGCCGCGGGGCGTCTGGACGGGTATGTGGAGGCGGGGTTGGATCCGTGGGACGTGGCCGCGGGGAGCCTGATTGTGGAAGAGGCTGGGGGGCGAGTGAGCGACTTCCAGGGAGGGAAGGATTTCGTGTACGGGAAGACCATCGTGGCCGCCTCTCCCGCGTTGTGGGAGGGTTTGTGGGGCGCGCTGGACGCTCTTGTTTAAAGCGCTTCCTCGTTCCCCATCACGTGGCGCGCGGCCAGGTAAGCGAACGTGAACGCGGGGCCAAGGGTTCCCCCCGCGCCCGGGTATGATGGCCCCATGGGGGAAGCAGCCGAGTTGCCCGCGGCGTACAGCCCTTCGATGACTCCGCCGTCCCGGTGGCGCACCTGCCCCCACGGGGTGATGCGCATTCCTCCCTTGGTGCCCAAATCACCGGGATAGACGCGAATGGCGTAGAAGGGTGGGTGCTCTAAGGGGGCCAGAGACGGGTTCGGTTGGACAGAAGGGTCCGCGTAGTATCGATCGTACACGCTGGCGCCCCGACCGAAGTCGGGATCCTCCCCGCGACGGGCGTGTTCGTTGAAGCGGGTGACGGTGTTCACCAGCCCGTCGGGATCGATGCCCACCTGTCGGGCCAGTTCTTCCAGCGTGGCCGCGCGCGCAATCCACACATCTCGTAATCGCGCGGGCACGGCCCACCAGGGCTGGAAGCGCGCGGGCAAAAGCGGCCCACACGGATAGCGACGGCGATTGCGCGCGTCCATGATGAGAAACGCGGGCACGCGCGGCTTGCCCTCCCTATCGGGCGTGTACATGGCGCGGCCTACATCCAGGTAGGGCGCGCTCTCGTTGACGAACCGCTCGCCAAATCGGTCCACCAGAATCGCGCCGGGCAGTCCCTTCTCGATGACCAGCAACCACGCGTAGGGAGAACCCGGCACCAGGGTCACAGGGTTCCACCACGCCTGGTCAAGCAGCGTGGTGGCCGCGCCCACCTTCTCGGCCAGGAGGAGGACATCCCCCGTATCTGTCTCGGCCGCGGCCGTCCATTCGGGGAGGGAGGGTTGGGGGTGAAAGCGGGCGCGCAGTTGAGCCGAGCGAGCGAAGCCCCCTGCTGTCAGAATAACCCCCCGGCGCACGCGAACGTGCAAACGCTGGCCGCGACTGGTGATCACTGCCCCCACCACCCGACGACCTTCCATCACCAGGTCATCCAGCCGCGTTTCCAGCCAGAGGGGGATACCTCGCTCTTTCAGGGAGAGATAAAGGCGCGCGACGAGCGCGTTCCCCAACGTCAGGCGTCCATCTCGCCCGTTGGGGCCCTTGGGCGTGAACAGATAGCGCGCTATATGCCTTCCCACAGTGAACATGCCCCGTATCCCCCCTGTCACCGCGGCGTGGGCCTCTCCCGCGGTGAGCATGACACGCCCGAAGACCAGTTCCTGGGGATGGGGAGGCCGCAGTCGTGCTGCGTCCGCGCCCAGCGCGCGAGCGGCAAAAGGTTCGGGATCCAAAGTACGGCCACCAGGCAATCCGCCTGGCGCGTCGGGATAGTAGTCGGGATAGTGAGGCATGGGACGGGCGCGGTAGTGGGTGTGTTCGAGCAGGTAGGCCAACATGCGCGGCGCGTGAGTGACGTACGCTTGTAGCAATTCATCCTCGACCTCGCCGCGGGTAATGGCTCGCAGGTAGGTGAGCGCGGCTTCTGGCGAGTCCTGTATTCCGTGTTCGGCCATGAGGGGATGATTGGGCACCCAGAGCGCGCCCCCGGACATCGCGGTGGTTCCCCCAAAATAGGAGGACTTCTCAATGAGCAGGGTCTGCGCGCCCAGGTCATGGGCGACGATGGCCGCCACCATGCCCGCGCCGCCCGCGCCCACAACCAGCACATCAACGGCCATATCCCAGTCGGACATGATTCCTCCTCTCATCCCGGCATCATGCTGAAGCGTCCATTGGGTTCGGGCAGGTGCCAGGCCCAGTACCAGGCTCGAGAAAGGGTGAGATAGGGGGAGTGCGCCAGGAGGTAGAAGCGCACCAGGGGACGAAATGCCCGAATCAAGCGGCGTCGTGTGGGTCCCAGCAGCGCGCGCAGTTCGGCCAGATAGTCGTCGAATGTGTGCTGCTGGAAGCGGAGCACTGCCTGACTCTCGCGCGTGTCCAGCCAGTCGGTCGGGTAGGGCACAGGGTTGAAGGCTTCCGCGGGCAACATGCCCACGCCCACCGTTTCCATGATCATCCGCACCATGTCCCGATAAATGAACTGGCAGCGGGGGCCGCCCCCAATGTGCCACACCCGCCCCCATACCTCTTCTGTGTCCAGCGCGTTGGCCACCGCGAGCGCCACATCACGCCGATGCACGAACTCGATGCGGTTGTCCAGGGCCACGTCGAACATGCCCGGGTCGAGGATGAGGCGGACGGGCAGGGCCGCGCCCAAACGAAAGACCGTCCAGGTGAGGCCCGATTCCTTCACCAAGCGTTCGGCCACCACTTTGTGGCGCGCGTAGTGTTCCACAGGCGAGGGGAGTTCGTGCACGCGACGGGGTGGTTCCAGGTGCATGGTGCGCCCGTAGATGTGCAGGGAGGAGGTGAAAAGGAGGCGCGGCGGTTGGGGCTGACGGCGCAACACGTCGATGAGGATGCGTGTGCCGCCCACGTTCACCGCCTCGGCCCAAGTGGGCGCTTCCTCACTTCCCCGCCCCGTGGCCGACAGTCGGGGAATGACAAACGCCATGTGAACGACGACCTCTTGCCCTAATGTGGCTTCTCCCACTGCAACAGGGTCCGTAATATCCCCCCAGCGGAAAAGGACGCGCGAACCGTAGCCGCGAGCCACGCGTCGGTTGTGCGGAGTGGGACGGTCGAAAGCGGTGACCGTGTGCCCCCGCGCGACCAGCGCGTCCAACACAGCCTGTCCCAAATTGCCCAAGGCCCCCGTAACCAATACTCTCATAATGTGTTCCTTTCTTCTCTCGTCATGGTAGGTCTGGCGAATACGATTCCCCGGAGGATGATGCCGTTATGCCGCGCAACAACCATTCGATGCTTTGCCGCAACGTGGTGGCCCGATCTGCCGCGTCGGGCAGGAGGGCTGCTTCCAACAGGACGCCCACCGCCTGAGCCACGAGCGCGCGTGCGGCTGTCTCAGGGTCTGAAACACGCAAGTGCCCTGCTTCGCTGGCGCGGCGTAAATAAGCGGCAATCAGGGCTTCGAACTCGTGGAAGGGCGCGACCGCGGCCTCCCACACTTTGGGGTCGCGCGCGGCCCGATGCCAGAAGGCGAGGAAGAGGGGGAGTTTCCCTTCCGCGTCTTGCAGCGCGCGGGCTGCCGTCTCGGTCATGGCCTTCAGGGTTGCGGACATGTCCGTGGCATTTTCCAGCGCGCTCACCAGTTGTGACTGCAAGCGGTCGACCCAGGCATGGATGAGGGCCAGAAAAAGGGCCTGCTTGGAGGGGAAGTGGTGGTAAAACGCGCCCTTGGTCACTCCAGCCTGAGCACAAATCTGGGCTACACTCACGTTCTCATACCCGTGACGTGCGAAGGCTTCCTCGGCCACGGCCAGCAAACGGCGATACGTTATCTCGCTGCGCGCTTGTTTGGGCATACGTGTGCGCCTCCTAAAATCATACCGACCGGTCGGTATGATCTTGCCACGAAAGACCGAAAAGCACAAGTAGTCTATCGGCTTTTGATTCCGGCCTGAAAAAGGAATGCCCGCCACCGTCACCGATGGATTTGACATCTTTCCTAAAGGCTGATAGAGTGGGGCCACGTTGCAGTTGAGAGTAACAAAAGCAGGCAAGTTTCCCGCCGGTCAGGGTGGTCCTTCGCTGAAGGTAGTTCCCTCTGTGTGTGGAATTCCTACTTTGTTTCCTCTCCGCAGCAACACATACCCTATATGTTTCAGAAGGAGAAGTTCGTAATGGCAGAGCGAGTAACAGGACGTGTAAAGTGGTTCAACGCCAGCAAGGGTTATGGCTTCATCGAGCGTGAGGGCCACCCCGATGTGTTCGTTCATTACAGTGCCATCGTGGGGTCCGGCTATCGCAGCCTCGACGAGGGCGAACTGGTCGAATACACCGAGACCCAGAGTCCCAAGGGCCCCCAGGCTACAGAGGTCGTACGCTTGGGCGAGAATTAAGGCGCATACGCGAACCGCCCACGAAGCCCCATCCCGCGCGGGATGGGGCTTTCTTGTTGGTGGAATTCCGCCCGTCCAGATTCCAAAAATGGCCTTGGTCATCCCTTTGCAGTAGAATGACACTGCTGGCCCATCAAGGCCCTGCGTCCGGGGATTCAATCCTATTCGATCAAGTGACCGTTCAGGGAACACGTTTCACCTGACACCTTCAACTCTTGAAGGGGACACTCATGCCATCGCTCACTGGCCGACATTGGCGCATTCGTCCCGTAGTGCCTGCAGAGCACTTACGCCGTTTTCCTCGCCTTCACCCTGTCGTGGTGCAAATTCTGTACAATCGCGGCATTGTCGAACCCACAGAGGTGATAGCCTTCCTGCGCCGTGAACTCCCTCCCGACAACCCCTTCCGCTTGCGAGATCTGCCGCGCGCGGTCGACCGGCTCCGTCATGCCATTCGCAAGGGAGAACGCATGGTCGTGTACGGGGACTTCGATGCGGATGGCGTTACCTCCAGCGCGCTTATGGTGACGGTGCTTCGCGCGTTGGGCGCCCATGTGCGGGTGTACATTCCCCACCGGATTGACGAAGGATATGGCCTCAACATGAAGGCCATCAAGCGCATTGCAGATGCCGGTGTACGCTTACTGGTTACCGTGGACTGTGGCATTCGCAGTGTCGAAGAGGTGGCCTATGCCCAGTCCCTTGGCATGGACGTCATCCTCACCGACCATCACTCTGTGGGCGCGAAACTGCCCCCCGCCTTTGCCGTCATCAACCCCAAACGCCCGGATGACCCCTATCCTTTCAAAGGGCTTGCCGGGGTCGGCGTAGCGTACAAAGTAGCGCAAGCCCTTTTGCGGGTCGAACAACACGTCCCCGTTCGAAAACATGCACCGCCGGAGTTGGCGGAGGACGACTTACTCGACCTGGTAGCCCTGGGCACGGTGGCGGACATCGTTCCTCTGGTGGGCGAGAATCGCGCCTTGGTCGCGGCGGGCTTGGACCGGCTCAACGAGCCCACACGTCCGGGAATTCTCGCGCTCATGGAAGCGGCAGGGGTCAAGCCGGGCACAGTGGACACCATGCGCATCGGGTTTATGCTCGCGCCCCGCCTGAACGCGGCCGGACGCCTGGCCAGTGCCAAACTCGCGTACGCGCTGCTCATGGCCCCCGATCTGGGTGCCGCACTCCCTTTGGCTTCCCAACTCAATGTGCTGAACCGCCGACGACAGACGCTCACCCTGCACGCGGTGGAGCGGGCTCAAGCCCAACTGGAAGAACAAGCCGACAGCCCCATCTACTTTGTGCAGGATCCCGAGTTTCTCCCCGGTATCGTGGGCCTGATTGCCGGACAAATCACCAGCCAAACGTACCGCCCCACCTTTGCCGTTCATGTGGAAGAGGAGACCAGTCGCGGAAGCGCGCGCAGCATTCCGGAATTCCATGTGACACAGGCCCTCGACCAGGCCGCGGACTTGCTGGTGCGACATGGCGGCCACGCAGCCGCGGCCGGGTTCACCGTTCGCAACGAGCACTTGAAGGATCTCCAGGCCCGGTTACAGGAGGTGGCCCGCGCTGAGTTTGGAGACACGTTGCCCCAACCCGCGATAGACGTGGACATGGTCCTCGATTTGAGCACGGTGGACATGGCCTTCTATAAGCACATGCAGTATCTTGCACCCTTCGGGGAAGAGAACCCGGAGCCGGTTTTCCTCACGCGCGAGCTGCGGGTGCGCGACGCCCGCGCGGTGGGCAACGAGGGCAAGCACCTCAAACTCCTCCTCGAACACCGTGGCCGGGTGTGGTCGGCCATTGGTTTCAAAATGGGACACCTCCTCGCATCCTTGCCC
>JALWHQ010000076.1 GCA_026983525.1 Anaerolineae bacterium
ATAGTAAACGGTAGTTGTGTGTTTACGAGACTGAAGTAACTGGTTGAAAGCTCCCCGTTTTGAAAGTAATTTGCAACATAGAGACCTATAACACCGATTAGCAAGAATAGAGAACCGAAAAATGTATATATAAAGAATTTCGTTGCTGCGTATATCCTCTCAGCATACCCCCATACACCGATTATAAGAAACATAGGTATGAGGATAGCTTCCCAGAATATATAGAAAAATACCAAATCCCAGGCAACAAAAACCCCCAGAGACCCAGCTTCAAGGACAAGAAAAGCAACAAAATACTCCTTTACCCTCTTCTCTATGTTTGTACTCCATATAAAAGCAACCAGAAAAGAGAGAGCTGTGAGCCAGTAGAGTGTTAGACTGAGAGCATCAACGCCAACCTCATATGAAACACCAAGCCACGGAATCCACTCGTACTTTTCGTAAAACTGAATCTTATAAGAGGATGAATCGTAGGCAAGAAGCATATATGATGAGATGACAAAAACAATACCGGATACAAGAATACTGACAGGTTTTGCAAATCTCTCATTTAAAAACATGAGAACAACAGCTGCTATAAGCGGTAGCAGTATCGTTATAGATATCCACGGAATATCAGCTCTCACAAATTCTACAGACATTCTCTACCCCCTACTTCAACTTAAGAATAAAAAGAGTGATAAAAATACCAGAATACCGACAGCCATCTGTGCAAGGTAAGCACTTATCCTTCCTGTCTGAGCAAGTCTCATAAAATCTCCAAAGCTCATAGAAACCTTTCCTGAACCGTTAACAACTCCATCTATAACAAACTTATCTCCGGCTTTCCACATGAATCTTGAGAACTTATAGTAACCATAGGCAAATATTGCATAGTATATATGGTCAAAGTACCACCTGTTGTAGAATAGCAAGTATATAGGCTTAAAGGTATTTCCAACCCATACAGGGTCGATAACTCTCTTCTGATACATCAAGTAAGCTACGAATATACCACCTAAAGCCATAAAGAGAGCTAAAAGACCAAGCGGTGAGGTAAGGGAATGTATAACAAAATGTAAAACATCAGGTATATGAACGTGATGAGACCTTTCAAGTCCGTTCTCTACAATAATTCTTGTCTCTTCAGATAGAAACTTCATCTGAGATGGGTCCAGAGAAGGTCTTAAAAAGTTCATGAAAAAATCTCTGAAGAAACCTAATATAAGAGCACCGGCTGCAAGAACGATAAGCGGAATTGTCATATTAGGTGGTGATTCATGGACATGTGACTTAAGATGAGGGTCTAATCTATCCCCGTTCTCAAATGCCAGGAAGTACAACCTGAAGATATAGAAGGCAGTCAGCCCTGCACCACCCCATAGGAATACCCATATGACCCAGTTAATCTCATACGCCGCCTCAATAATAGGGTCTTTACTGAAAAATCCTGAGAATGGTGGAATTCCTGCAAGCGCAAGAGCACCAACGAGGAATGTAATTGCCGTAATAGGCATATATTTTCTTAGTTGACCCATCTTCTGAACGTCTAATAAGTGATGAAGGGCAACCA
>JALWHQ010000077.1 GCA_026983525.1 Anaerolineae bacterium
TGAACAAGGTGCTGATAAGGGAGGGAACAAGTTTGCGAGCGATGTCCGGGTGTCGACTCTTCATGGCGTGCCTTCCTCCACGATGCGACCGTCTCGCAGTCGGATGTAGCGGTCGGTTTGGGCGATGACTTGGGGATCGTGAGAGACGATGAGCACGGTGCGGCCCTGCTCGTGGGCCAGGGATTTGAGCAGGCGCACGACTTCCGCGCCCGCGTGGCTGTCCAGGTTACCCGTCGGTTCGTCGGCCAGGATGATGGTCGGGTCGTTGCTGAGGGCGCGCGCGATGGCCACCCGCTGCCGCTGCCCGCCCGAGAGTTCGATGGGCTTGTGATGCAGGCGATCCCCCAGGCCCATCTGCCGCAGAAGATCTTCTGCCCGCGCGCGGCGTTGCTTAGGGGGCACGCGCGCGATCATCATGGGCAACTCCACGTTCTGCAACGCGGTCATGGTCGGGATGAGGTGGAACATCTGGTAGACGAACCCCACCGTGTGGCGGCGGTACGCAGCCAGGTCGTTTTCTTCCAGCGCGGTAAGGTCGCGGCCCTCCACAATGACCCGCCCTGACGTGGGGCGGTCCAGGCCGCCGATCAGGTAAAGCAACGTGGATTTCCCCGATCCCGACGCGCCCATGATGCCGAAAAATTCGCCGGGATACACGGAGAAGGTCACCCCGTCCAGGGCGCGCACGATTTCCTCCCCCATGCGGAAGTGACGGTGGAGGGATTCGACGTGGATGAGGGGTGTTGTGTTTGATGCGTTCATTGGTCTGAGTACGTGATGCGTGATGCGTGATGTGTGATGCGTAATGCGTAATGCGTAAGTGGTCTACATGGGGCCCATGAGTCCGCCCGCGAGCATGGATGAGAGCAGCGGCGGGATCATGCTGACCAGTGTGGCCAGTAGCCAGACGCCGAGGACCAGGAGATAGGCTTTGCGCCGGGAGAACTTCGTCAGCGTCCATACGCCTGTCCCCAAGAGGAAGAGGTGCCACACCGTAAACACGTCTACCTTGGACAAGAAATGGAAAAGGATTTGCCGCGAGAGGGGCAACGTCATCAACTGTTGCGCCAGTTCCATCGAGCGGGTGACCCGCTCGGGCACGACGAGGCCCGAAAGCCCCGAATAGATGACCAGGGTTTGGGTAGAGGCGATGTAGACGGCTTGAAGGAGGGTGCGGATACCATCGGGCAGGGCGGCCGCGACGACCACTTTGAACATGGTGCCGAAGGTGCTGCGTCCGCCCAGAAAGACGGCGAGCAGGTGCAGAATGCCCGCCCACAACAGCCAGCCAACCAAGGTCCCCCCGATCATCGTTATCGCGGGGAAGACGACGGTGAACATGGGGTTGGTGGCGAAGGAGATGGCCTCTTCGGGAATGGGAGGTGGTGTGGCCACTGGCTCCTTGCCAGACCGAGGTCCGGGTTCCACTTGGATGATTTCGCTTCGCACAGCCCGCATCTGCTCGATGATTTCACGCTGCATCACGGGCGCGGCGACCAGGATGGCGACCACACCCAGGATCAGCACGAGGCCCATGATGAGCAGCCAGCCGCGCGTGCGCCCCTCGACCAGGGCTTCGAACGCGCGCGCGGGCCGCGCAACAAGGCGCACCAGAAACGAGAACACGCCTATGGGTTCCGATGCCGTGGCAGTTGTCGGTGTCGTCTCCATGGGTGTCCCTCCTGTTGGAAGTGAAAAGTGAAGAGTGAAGAGTGAAAAGTGAAAAGCAGGGTGGGAACGGGTACGGCATTGTGTGCGCCACCCGCGTTTCCATTTGCACTTTTCACTGTGCAATTTGAACTTCTAAAAGAACCAAGGTAGGCTCAGGAGCAGGACAAGCCCCCACACAGGGTATACGACGGCCCACTGGGCAAAGTTACGCCAAATCTCTTGGATCCATGTGGCAGGCGTGGCCCGGGCTTGCCGGTAGAGGAGCACAGCAAGGAAAGCGATGTTCACCAGGTTCCAGCCGATGACCGTGATGCGGTTGGGGGTGAAGCCATCCCACCAGGTGCGGAAGATGATCGCGGCCAGCGCGTATACGCTGACGATCAGGGCCAGCGCGGCCACAGTAACGAGCCCTCGTCGCAGCCAGCGGGCCTGGGCTTCCCCCAGGGGAACGCCGGGCGCGGGCGTCGCGCCCAGGAGCAGGCCCACCACCGCGAACAGCATGACGTTGTAGCCGATCAGCGCCTCACGGTGATAAAACGGTTCCATGAAGCGGAAAGGGATGAAGCCGATGTACACCAGGAGGACGAGAATCGAGAGGGGGACGAAGATGCGCAGGAGCAGGGAGACGAAGATGCTGATGCCCGCGCGGAAGTTTTGTTCGCGCATGGGTACCAGCGGATCGTATACAGTGGCGACGGCCAGCACAGGGACCAGCCCGCTCCCCCCCATGAAAAAGAGGCGATACACCACGTTGCTTGGGTACACCCGCAAGGCGTCGAACAGGGTGAAGGTGATGCCTGTGAAGAGACCCAACACAATGGCGAACAATCCCCCGATAACCACGACCTCCAGCGACTTGACGAGAAAAGCAAAGCGGCTTTCCACGTCCGACTGGCCGATGAGCACGTAAAGGCCTACCGCGGCCCAGGCCATAAGCACAAGGTGGATGCCTCCCAGGGTCAAGTACTGGCGCCAGAATATATCCGCCTGAATCCACCAGTCCGCCACGTACACGTACCCCGTCACCACCGCCAGCGCCAGGGTCAACGCGCCAAACCGTCGTGGCGACCGTTGCCCCGCGGCGTAAAGGAAGGCCATGATAAACACGGCCGCAATAGGGGCCCAGAGCAGGAAGAAGTGGGGCATTTCCTGGCGATACCGGAATCTGTCCAGGTCGGAGATGGCCCAGAAGACGAGGGCGTTGACCACGGCCAGGGCGACAGCCCACAGCCAGTGAGAGCGGACGCGCGCGCGTGCCGGCGATGCCTCCGCGGCCAGTCGATAGTGCCACGCGGCAAGCAACATGTTGTCGGGGTTACTCGCGTAGTGCGCCTCGATAGCCTCCTGAAACTCACGGGCCCAGCCCTCCCGAACGGCTTGGTGATAAAGGCTTTCCAGTTGTTCCGGCTTGTCGATGAGTTCGGCTAAGCGGTGAGATTGAACCATCGTATCACCTCCTCCACTGGGAGACGAGGTGAGAGGGCTGTGTGTTCCCCTTGGTGCACGTGTACAACCGCGGGGTGTCGCCGGCCCCTGTCCGCCGTCTAACGGGCGACCAACTTGTACCCTCGTCCGCGCACCGTCACCAAATAGGTGGGTGCCCCCGGGTAAGGCCGCAACTTCTTGCGCAGGCGACTGACCAACCGCTCCACGCGCGCGTCGTCCACCTCATCGATGAACCGTTCGCCCCACACGTTCTCCACGATCGTGTACTTGTCCACGATTTCCCCTTGCCGACCGTAGAGAAGCAAGAACAGTTTGTGCTCCAAAGCCGTGAGATCCTGTACCCGGTAACCGTCCACATACACGGCCTGTTCGTCTGGGTCGTAGTGCACGCCCCGCTCGGGAGCAAGATGGCGACGCCGCAGGCGATCCACGTACTCGCCAAAGGCGCGAGCAAAAAGGACGGGGTGCTCCTCTTCATCTGAGAGAATGACGTGGCGGCGTTTCAGCGCGGCCAGTGCCTCGCTTGCGGGTGTCGGTCCCGGGCTGAGGAGGAGAAACAGGGCCTCCTGCTCCTCCGCGGTCAGGTCGTTCCAGATGCGCTCGCACTCCTGACGGATGGTGGGATCCACCCGCAATTCCTCCATAGCCCGCCGGTGGATGAGAAAATCCTGCACTTCGTCCCGATTGATCGGCCCCGTGATGGAGCCGAGCACGCGCGCCACGGCTTCGATGAGGCCGGGATGTCCCCCTGCCCATTCCCGGATGAATTGTTCGTCCCGTACATTGAACGTGACGCCCATTTGTTCCGCCAGATGCTGAATGAGTGTGCGCGTGTCCTCCTCGCTCAACGGCGCAAGGTACAGCGTCTGGTGCATGAAGAGTTCCAGGAACTCTTCCACCGCGGGCTCACGGCGAATGTCCACCAGGTCTCGGTCTGTGGCCGTGATGTACACAATGCCCTGCCAGTCCCGATCCTTCAGCGCGCGCAAGTTGGTAAACACCCGTTCGTCCAGGTGGGCGAAGGCTTCGTCGAACTCGTCGAAGGCCAGCACCAGCGTTTGAGGGAGGTGGTGAACGGTCTGCATAAGGGCTTGATTGAAGCGCAGGGGGATGTGAAATGCACTGGGCGGGTTAATCACAGCGTCATACGCGGCGTTGAGGGCGGTGATCACTTCCTGGGGGGTATCGTCTGCCGGGAGTTGGTCGAGCAGGGCGCTGATGACGACCTCGTAGAACGCGCGCTCGCTCATTTCGACCATGCGATTGCAATCCACGTACACGTAGGCGATGGCCTGGGCCTCCGTGCCCAGGTGCAGGCCCTGGATGTCGGGTCGGGCGAGCCCGCGCAGGAGCACCGATTTGCCCATGTTGCTCACACCGACCACGGCGCAACAAGCGCTGCTCTGGATGTGCTCGAAGACACGGGCCGCGTCGCGAAAGCGAAGATGATAGTGATTTGGGGCAATGAAGAGCGACATGACGTTTTCCCCAAGGGGACGTTACCGAAACAAATCCTGAGCACGGGGGCGTAACAAATCTTTCAAGGAACCTTCGCCGGGCTGGTAACGTGCCTCCCGAATGATGACCACAGGAATCCCTTCATCGGCCTGGCCCATCACCACCGATGCTGCCGCGGCTAATTCGTCCGCCGTGCCGATCACCGTGACCTGGAGAGTCCGCCCCATCAGGTCGGGGTCGCCCCGCCGGTCGGTCAGGGGATGCATCCCCGCAAGGCCAATGGCCACCCCCACAGTACCGAGTCGCCAGGCTCGACCGTGACTATCGTTGATTATAACGGCAAGGTTGTCGATTGCAAAAATTTCCTGCCAGCGCCGACGCAGTTCCAAGGCCGAGCGATCGGGGTGGGCGGGCAGCAACAGGACGTGCTCCTCATCGCCCAGGACGTTGGAGTGGTCGATGCCGGCATTGGCGCACACGAAGCCGTGCCGGTGTTCGACGATGATGAGGCCGGGGCGCACGCGCAGCACTTCGTTGGACTCGCGCAGGATGAGTTCCACCAGCCGCGGATCCTTCTCGGATTCCCGGGCAAGGACGCGCGCGTCCGGGCCGGGCGAAACGGTGCGCAAGTCCACGATGCGCCCCTCCGCCTTGGAGACCACCTTCTGGGCCACGACCACCACATCCCCCTCGCGCAGGTGCTCCCCCACGCGCGTGATGGCCTCCGCGACGATCGCGGCCAGGTCGTCTCCGGGCTGGATGAGGGGAATACCGGGAACTTCGATGCAGGTCAACGGCATGCCGGACGTTCCTTTCAGAGAGAGGGGGTAGAACCGATGCCAAACTCAACAAAAAGAAACGCCGGGCATCAGCGGGTGATGCCCGGCCGCTGGTGGAGCCGAGGGGACTCGAACCCCTGACCTCTTGAATGCCATTCAAGTGCTCTCCCAACTGAGCTACGGCCCCGTACTGGTGGAGCTGAGGGGACTCGAACCCCTGACCTCGACAGTGCGATTGTCGCGCTCTCCCAACTGAGCTACAGCCCCACAATCCACCCTAATTCTATACACGCACAGAGGTTCTGTCAAGAATGTAGCCCCAGTTTGGTGTGGGTGAAGTAGGGTGGCTGGGTATCGCCTCGGCTGGCTGTCAGGTTCGTGGAAGTTATCAAAATCCTTTGCCGCATTCCTGCTTTTGGATGTCTTAGATACAGTTTGTTATGTTCAGGGAGACAGTAGTATTTCATAAGATTTCGTAGACATACACAAGTTTGTCCGAGGGTTTGTCTTGGGGGGAAGAACTATATATAATGCCCCTGACAAACTCAAGGCACGCGGGGCTGTTCGCGATGCGGGTGTGAAAAGTGGCCGTTATTGATGGTTTCCTCCTTCTCTCACGTTTTTCACCCCGGCAAGCGGACACTCCTTAGCACGGATGGAATGTTCCCCATCATGTGGTTTTATGTGTGGGACGCAAGGATCTAACGGGATTGAGGTGCGTGTGGTTTCTTGTGTGAGTTTTTTCCAATGAATGCTCACAAGTTGGTTGCTCACGACCACATGGCTGGTCGTCGGAAATATGAATTCGCGACGAAAGGAGAGTAGCAATGACGAAGGACAGCAAGTGCCCGGTCACGGGCGACGCGTTCAAGCACACCACCCTGGGCGGAAGCACAATTCGCCATTGGTGGCCCAACCAGTTGAATCTCAAAATCCTCCACCAGAACCCCGCCGAACTCAAACCCTTTGACCCTGACTACAACTACCCGGAAGCCTTCAGCGAACTTGATTATGAAGCGCTGAAGGAAGACCTGCGCCAGTTGATGACCGACTCTCAGGACTGGTGGCCCGCGGACTACGGGCATTACGGTCCCCTGTTCATCCGCATGGCCTGGCACTCCGCGGGCACGTATCGCGTCTTCGATGGCCGTGGGGGGGGCTCAACGGGCAACCAGCGCTTCGCGCCGGTGAACAGTTGGCCGGACAACATCAACCTGGACAAGGCGCGACGCCTGCTGTGGCCCATCAAGAAGAAGTACGGCAACAAAATCTCCTGGGCGGACCTTCTGATTCTGGCCGGGAATGTGGCCCTGGAGTCTATGGGCTTTAAGACCCTGGGCTTTGGCGCGGGCCGCGTGGATACCTGGGAGCCCGAAGAGGACATCTACTGGGGCCCGGAGACTGAATGGCTGGCCGACGAGCGCCATCCAGGGGGAGAACTGGAGAAGCCGCTTGCCGCGGATCACATGGGCCTGATTTACGTCAACCCAGAAGGCCCAGGTGGAGAACCCAATGTGCTGGGCGCGGCCAAGCACATTCGTGAGAGTTTCCGCCGCATGGGCATGACCGACGAGGAGACGGTCGCGCTTATCGCCGGCGGCCATACCTTCGGCAAGACCCACGGCGCGGCCGACCCAGGCAAGTACCTCGGTCCCGAGCCAGAGGCCGCCCCCCTGGAAGAGCAGGGACTGGGCTGGAAGAACTCCTACCGCAGCGGCATGGGCCCCGACACTATCACCAGCGGTCTGGAGGGCGCGTGGACGCCCACGCCCACGAAGTGGGACAACACGTTCCTCGAAGTACTCTTCAAGTACGAGTGGAACCTGGAGAAAAGTCCCGCGGGAGCCTGGCAGTGGGTCGCGGTGAATCCCGACCCCGAGGACATGGTGCCCGACGC
>JALWHQ010000078.1 GCA_026983525.1 Anaerolineae bacterium
GCTTGGTGGTTTTGACCGACCTGGTGGATTTCACGCGTGGGCGGGTGGACTCGTTCGAGGAAGAGGGCGTCCACGAAGCCATGTGGCCGCGCGTGCAAGAGCCCTTTCACGCCCAGGCGCGAGAAGCGCTCGCCCAAGTTGCCCGAGAAAAGGGATACACCGTCCACAATGGGGCGGTCTACGCGTGCACCGAGGGCCCACGCCTGGAGACGGCTGCGGAAATCCGGTTGCTCCGCCGGGCAGGCGCGGACGTCGTTGGAATGACGTTGTGTCCCGAGGTGTGGCTGGCCCATGAATTGGGGGTAGGCTACGCGTCGCTGGCGTACATCACGAATCACGCGACGGGGGTGAGGCCGACGGCCCGCTCCGGCCGGCAGTTCGGGCCCATCGTCGCCGAGACGTGCTTCCCCCTCCTTGTGGACGCCGCGACACGCGTGGCAGGGGCAATGCAGCTGTACAAAGAGGAGACCGATGGATAAGACGTGTTGGCTGTGTGGGGCTCCGGCCGTTACTACGTGTCATCAGTGTGGACAGCCGGTATGTGAAGAGCACTTAAAGCCGATACCCGCTCCTTATGTGGACATTTTCGGGCCGGATGGGTGTGAGCGGTGTGTGGCCTGGAGTTTGGAGGCCATCGAGCGCATGGAGAAGCGCCCCAAGGCGGTGGTCGACCCACCGCTTGAAGAGCGCACCTGCGCGTTTGACGGTCGCGTGTTCGACCACGCGCTACCGCGTTGCACGGTGTGCAACCGGCCCTTCTGTCCCGATCACGGCGTGCGCTACCGGCGTAAACTCTACATTGGCAGCCCAGAGGGGTACGCGTCCGCGTTTTATTGGGAGTATGAGAACCGATGCCGGGAGCATCCGTTGGACGCACGGGAAGGGGGCGAATGGGAACGGGTAGAAGCGACGGGCGATGGGTAATCGTCTGCCATCGCCCATCGCTCAACGTCACTTCTTGTGCAGCAATTCGTACAGGCGGTTGGGACTGAGGGGCGCCTCGAGGATTTCGATGTTGTAGTCGGATAGCGCGTCCTCCACGGCCTGGACGAACGCGGCCGCTGTGGGGATGGCGCCCGCTTCGCCCGCGCCCTTGGTGCCCAGCGGATTCAGGGGACTGGGCGTCTCGACGTGGTCGGTGACAATGGGTGGGACTTCCATGGCCGTGGGGATGAGGTAGTCCATGAAGGAGGCGGTGAGCAACTGGCCGTCCTCGTTGTACACGATTTGCTCATAAAACGCGTTGCCGATGCCCTGGGCCACGCCGCCGTGGATTTGCCCTTCGACGATGAGTGGATTGATAACCTTGCCGCAGTCGTGGACAACCACGTATTTGAGGATCTTGGCCATGCACGTCTCAGGATCCACCTCCACAATGCAGGCGTGGGTGCCGCTGGCGGTTGCGCCTCGCTCAGGGCCGAAGTACATGGTGGCTTCCAGGCCGGGCTCGGTGCCGGGCTTGACCGCGCCGCGCAGCGGGTTGGAGCGCACGGCCAGTTCGCCCAGGCTGATCTTGGCCTCGGGCGCGCCCTTGACGCGCACGTAGCCGTCCACCAGTTCCAGGTCCTCCTCGGCAACTTCGAGAATTTCGCTGGCCAACTTCAGGGCCTTCTCCCGCACCTTCTTGGCCGCCTCGTAAATGGCGCTGCCCGCGACCACCGCGCCACGGCTGGCAAAGGTGCCCGTGCCCCAGTGGAACTGGGCCGTGTCGCCCGTGACAATGTGCACGTCGCGCACGTCCACACCCAACTGGTCGGCCACAATCTGGGCGAAGGAGGTGAAGTGGCCCTGGCCCTGGGTGCCCACGCCCGTGGCGACACTCACCTTGCCGCTGGCTTCGACGCGCACGCGCGCGCCCTCGTAAGGCCCAATGCCCGTCCCCTCCACGTAACAGACCACACCGATGCCCACGTGTTTGCCCTGGGCGCGCAGTTTAGGCTGCTCCTCCTTGATGAACTTCTCGTACCCGATCAGTTCCAGGGCCTTGTCCAGCGCGGGCTCGTAGTTGCCGCTGTCGTACACCAAGGGCGCGAAGTCCTGGTAGATGATTTCGTTGTTGTAGGGGAACTTGTCGGGCGGGATGAAGTTCTTGCGGCGGATTTCGGTGCGGTCGATGCCCAGTTCCTTGGCCGCGATGTCCAGCAGGCGCTCCATGACGAAGACGCCGTGTTGTCGGCCCGCGCCGCGATAGGGGGTGACGATGGTCTTGTTGGTGAAGACCGCGGTGAATTCGGAGTAGTAGTTCGGAATGTCATACGGGCCGAGCAGGGTGCACTGGCTGTTGATGGGCACGGTCAGGCCGTAGGGGTCGTACGCGCCCGTGTCGTGGAGGAAGACGTCCTTCACGCCCAGGATGCGGCCGTCCTTGGTGAGGGCGATTTCTGCCTTGTGAATTTGGTAACGCTCTTGGGTGGTGGCAACGAAATTCTCCCGCCGATCCTCGATCCACTTGACGGGGCGGTTGAGTTGCATGGCCACCCAGGGGATGAGGACTTCTTCCTGGTAGAACATCATGATCTTGGGGCCGAAGCCGCCGCCGATGAAGGGCGCGATGACGCGCACCTGGGATTCGGACAGGCCAAGCATCGCCGCGATGCCATTGCGGATGACCACAGGGGCTTGAGTGGTATCCCAAATGGTGAGGAATTGAGCCTTTGGATCCCAGTGCGCGACGTAGCCGCGGTTTTCCATGGCCGCGGCCAGGCCGTGGTCGTAGAAGAAGCGGCGGGAGATGACGACGTCGGCCTCGGCTTTGGCAGCCTCGTAGTCGCCCTTGCGCTGGACGACGTGCGCGGCCACGTTGGAGCCCACGTCCTCGTGCACCAGGGGCGCGCCGGGTTCCAGCGCCTTCTCGATGTCCACCACAGGTTCCAGGGGTTCATAGTCCACGAAAATATCTTCCAGCGCGTCCTCGGCGATGTAGCGGCTTTCTGCCACCACCATGACGACGGGCTCGCCCACGAAGCGCACCTTGTCCTTGGCCAGGGGCACCTGGGTGCGCTGGTTGAAGACGATGCCCTCGACAGGGGGCGGTGGCACGAGGAGGGGGCCAGGCCGCCAGTAATCGCCCAGGTCTTCCGCGGTGTAGACGGCCACCACCCCTGGGCGCTTCAGGGCCTGGGAGACGTCAATGCTGCGAATGCGCGCGTGGGCGTAGTCGCTGCGCAAGAACGCGACGTGGAGCATCCCAGGAAGATCCACGTCATCGGTGAACAAAGCCCGCCCCGTGAGCAGGGTCGGGTCCTCGTTGCGTTTGATCTTGGCACCGAAGTATCGTACGGCCATGATGGGTCTCCTCGTAATCAGGGTATCGGGTAGCAGGTATCGGGTATCAGAAGTTTGGAGCACTCCTCGTTTCTCAGATACCTGATATCCAATACCTGATACCTACTTTCTCATCTTTTCCGCCGCGAGCTTGACCGCCTCAATGATGTGCTGGTAGCCAGTGCAGCGGCACAGGTTGCCCGAGATGGCGAGGCGGATTTCTTCTTCGGTCGGGTTCGGGTTTTCCTCCAGGAAGGGCTTGAGGGTCATGAGGAAGCCAGGTGTGCAGAAGCCGCACTGCAGGCCGTGGGCTTCCCAAAAGGCTTCCTGCAAGGGGTGCAGGTGGTCGGGGTCAGGCGCAAGCCCTTCCACGGTCATGATCTCGTGGCCGTCGGCCTGGACGGCGAACATGAGACACGAGCGCACAGGCTGACCGTCGAAGAGCACGGTGCACGCGCCGCACACGCCATGCTCGCAGCCCACGTGGGTGCCCGTCAAGCCCAGTTCGTGGCGGATGAAGTCACTGAGCAACATGCGGGCTTCCACGGTGCGCTCGTAGGTCGTGCCGTTGACAGTAACTCGAATGGTATGCAGGTCGGTCACGGGTGAACCTCCTGGTTATGGACGATGGACGATGGACGATAGACCATGGCTGACGATAGACCATGGTCCATCGTCTATCGTCCATCGTCCGTGATCAATGTCTTCACGGGTATCTGGACGTCCGACACTGCCTGCGGGTGGAGGGTATCCTCACTCCGCAAGTAGTGCACCTCCTTGTAGCCGTATGGCGACGGTTTGCGATAGACCTCTACCACGTTGTCTTGCAAGTTGATGAGCCAGTATTCGGGGATGCCGTGGCGCGCATACAAAGGCACCTTGACCTCGCGGTCATAGGCCTGCGACGTCTCCGCCACCTCCACGACGAGCAAAACATCTTCAGGCCCAGGATGGGCGTTGGCATAGAAATCGGGGCGAAAGCGGAGGACCATCAGGTCGGGCAATACCTCATCCTTCTCGCCCAGCCGCAGAGGATTTTGCACACTGACGATCACATTATCCCCCAGCAGGCGGGCGAACACGCGAGTAAGTCGGTTTACACATGCGGCATGGCGCGCGCCAATGGGCATCATGGTAACGATGTCTCCCTCGACGAGTTCGACGCGATCATCCTCCGTGAAGATGCCCGCGTCCAACATGCGGTAGAACTCCTCCACCGTGAAACGGCGGCGGGGAGGGAAGGTACAGGTTGTTGGTTCCTTCGTTAAGGTTGGCAATGCCATTGTCGCTTTCCTTTTCGTAATGCGTAATTCGTAATTCGTAATCCGTAATGCGTAATCCGTAATTCGTTTACGCATTACGCATTACGCATTTCGCATCACTTATCACGCACGACGTCCTACGATTGCGCTCGCTCTACCGCCTTCGTCAGCACGCGCCGCGCCAACACCTTCGCCAGGTGGCGTCGAAAGTCGGCCGAGGCGTGGACGTCGCCGATGGGATCGATGTCGGCCTGGCTGGCCTTTTCCGCCGCGGCGCGAATGGCTTCCTCGCCGGGCTCTTCGCCCTTGAGGATGTTCATGGCCTCGCGCGCGACCACAGGCCCTTCACCAACGCCCATGAAGACCAGGCGCACGTCCGCGCAGCGGCCGCGGTCGTCCAGGGTAATCACACCCGCCGCGCCCACGAGCGCGAAGTCGCCGTGGCGTCGCGCCACCTCGTCGAAGGCCCAGCCCGTGCGCGCGGGCAACGGCGGCAACGCCACCTCCACCAGGAGTTCGTCGGGCTCCAGTACGGTGGTGAACAGCCCGATGAAGAACTCCTCCGCGGGGATCCAGCGCTCCCCGCGCTGGCTGCGGGCCAGTACCTTGCCGCCGAGGGCCACGGTCACCGCGGGCAACTCGGCCGCGGGGTCGGCGTGGGCTAAGCTGCCGCCGTAGGTGCCGCGATTGCGAATCTGGGGATGGGCGATGTGGGGCATGGTTTCGTGAACGAGGGGCGCGCGCGCCGAGATTAGCGCGTCCCGCTCCACCCGCGCGTGTCGGGTCATTGCGCCCACGCGCACGCCGCCGTCATCCGCGGCGCGGATGTAGGAGAGATCGGAGATGCGGTTCAGGTCCACAAGCACCGCGGGCGCGGCCAGGCGGAAATTCATGGTGGGAATCAGGCTCTGCCCGCCGGCCAGGGGCTTGGCGTCGTAGCCGTGCTCGGCCAGCAACGCCAGCGCTTCCTCAACCGTCGTTGGTGCGTAGTACTTGAAAGCAGGTGGTTTCATGGGTGGCCTCCAATAGACGGGGATCGGGTATCAGGTACTGGGTATCAGACAATGATACGCCAATACCTGATACCCAATACCCAAGTTTACCCTTCTTTCATCGCAATAAACCGCCCCCACATGGACGCGCATTCGATGCCCTTGGGCAGATAAGCGCCCACGTAGTAGCGGTCACTGGGCAAATGGGTGATCTGGTTACCCAGGTTCTCGGCGTGGACGATGCCCTTCGGGAACAGGTTGAGATGGGTGTCTTGATAGTACTTGTCCAGCGGATACATTTCATCCCACTCTTTGCCGAACTTCTCCTTCAGTTTGCGGTTGGCTTCCTCAAAGGTCTTGGGATGCCAGATCCGCTGGATGGTGTTCATGGGATGATCCTGGCTCACCGCGTCGATGCCAATCCACTTTATTTTCTTCTTGATCGCCCATTCGGAGAAATCTGGGCTGGGGCCAGGATGTCGCACCATGTAGCGGAACTCGTCGGAGTCGGGGCTGTTCCAGCCGAACTTGTGCCACCCCGTCTTGATGATGAGGATATCGCCCTCGCGCACGTCGACGACGCTTTCGATCATCTCGGGCGTGTAGACGTCCAGGTCGGTGACGAACTGGGAGATGTCAGCGAGGGCCGCGGGGCCCGTCCAGTAGTCGAGCGGCACCTGGCCGATGGTGCGGCCGCGGGCCCAGAAGTGGATTTCGCCGTCCATGTGGGTGGCCAGGTGGAAACTGGCGCGGCAGAGGTCGGTGTTGCGGCCCAGGCCGTAGTTCTGGCCGCCCACGCGACGGATGTACTTGACGGAGAGGGGTTCGTAATTGGCCCACTGGGGCACCTGGATGCTGAAGGGCAAGGTGAGGTCGTAGACTTCGGCCGCGTCCAGGATCTGGAAGAACTCCTCCATGTCCATGCCGTCGGGCGGCTGGTAGGCGACGACGCGCGCCCAGGCCATGGGGGTTTCCATGAAGGGGATGGGCATGGCCATGATCCAGGCCCGCTGATTCTTGAGCTCGTCAATCTGCCCGACGATGGACTCGACGAAGATGAGGTGGTTCTTGGGCAGGGTGATGTGGGTCAGTCGGTAGTACTCGTCGGGCGGGAAGATCTCCTCGAAGCTCTTGCCGTACTTGGCCTTGAGTTTGGCCTCGGCCTTCTGGAACTCGTTGGGGTGCATCCAGCGGATGGGGGTGTTCATGGGGTGTTCGGCGGTGCCGCAGTCCACACCCACCCACTTGAGTTTCATGTCCAGGGCCCACTTGTAGAACTCCATCGTGGGGCCAGGATGCCGCACGAAGAAGCCGAATTCCTTGTTCTCCACGCCGCCCTGCGCGTTGGGGTTGAAGACGTCGGGTTGGTCCCAGGAGTAGCGGTGGTAGCCCGTGTTGATGATGAGGATGTCGCCAGGGCGGACGTCCGCGCGGCTGGTGATCATCTCGGGCGTAATGAGGTCGTAGTCCTCCACCAGATCGGAGATGTCCACGATGACGCCGGGGCCCATCAGGTCCTTGAGCGGGATGTCGGAGATGGCACGGCCCGCGGAGAAGTAAGCCTTCTCGCCGACCAAGTGGGTGCCCGTGCTGTTGCTCCAACTGATCAACTGGCCGTTGGCCCCCTGCCCGCCGCCGTACGCGCCCGTCAGCCGCTTGAAGAAGTGAATCTCCAGGGCCTTGTCGCCGGGCCACGGCGGCGTG
>JALWHQ010000079.1 GCA_026983525.1 Anaerolineae bacterium
CCGGGCAGTGCGTGCAGTAGTCCCGGCGATGTGTTGTACTACACGTGCAAGCGATACCCGCCCAACAACCCCCAGTCCAACCCCAATATTTGCAGCACAAGCCCTCGGCCTTGTAATCAAGAAGTGCAATTTTTTACCAATCGCTGTAAGATAAGCGGCAACCAATGTCAACAAAGCCCGTGTTCTGATTGTACGAATCCTGATGTAGACCCCACAGTGGCAACGTTGAGGCTGGCCACCTGCAACCTGGTCGGCGAGCAGCCTACTGTGCAAGTTGTCCTTACCTCAGGGAAAAAAGCAACAATGTTGGCTATATACCGGCGTTTCTCGTCACTTGGGGGGATGGAAGTTTTTCGATGTTCTGTTCTAAACCTTGGGGCGTGAGCCATTATTCAAGCACTTCGCAGATAGGCGCAGCTCTTGCCACTTGTGATATGGGAAATGGTTATGGATATTGGGCCGGAAGCGGCCTCAATACCCCCACCACCATCAGCATAACAAAACCTTCTCCTTATCCTTCTCCCGGACAGTATACTATCGAGGTCACCGGAGTGCACGCTTATAATACCGCATGTTCCCAATTGGACTCTTGATAAACGCTTGGTGGTCATGAGCAAGGAAGAAGGGTGGGAAAAGAGGGGGAAAAGATGTTATTGCTCGGCGAAGCCGTGCAATAACATATAGGCTTCTCCTTTTTCCTCCCCCCTTCCTTCTTCAAGCCTCGGGACTTTGTCAAAACTCCTGTCGTCAAACGGTCGCGTGCATATGAGCATGATGGATGCCTGGGGCATTTACATTCACATTCCCTTTTGTGAGCGCAAGTGCCCCTATTGCGATTTCAACACATACGCGGGGATGACCTCGCTCTACGAGCGCTTTGCTCGCACGCTCGCCCAGGAGATTCGCGCCGAGGGGGAACGGCGCGGCAGACCGCGCGCGCGAACCGTGTTCCTCGGCGGCGGCACGCCCACCGTCCTCAACCCCGACCAGTTGGCCCTCATCCTCGACGCGGTGCGCGCGGGTTTCGACCTGGCCGAGAACGCCGAAATCACCAGCGAGGCCAACCCCGGTACCGTGGATCGGGCGCGTTTTGAGGCCCTGCGGGAACTGGGGGTGAACCGACTGAGCCTGGGCGCGCAGAGTTTCAACGCCGACGAGTTGCGCTTCCTGGGCCGCATTCACGGCGTGGAGGATATCTATCGGGCTGTGGAGGCCGCGCGCGCGGCGGGGTTCGACAACCTGAACCTGGATCTCATCTACGGCCTGCCCGGTCAACCCACGTCCACGTGGGAGCACTCCCTGCGCGAGGCCATTGCCCTGGCTCCTGAACACCTCTCCTGCTACGCGCTGACCGTCGAGGAGGGCACGCCCCTGGCCCGCTGGGTGGCGGAGGGGAGGGTTCCTGCGCCCGATGACGACCTCCAGGCCGACCTTTACGCCCGCGCCCGGGAGATGCTGGCCGGGGCGGGGTACGTGCACTACGAGATTTCCAACTGGGCCCGGCCGGGTCACATGTGCGCGCACAATCTGATATACTGGCGCAATGAGCCGTACCTGGGGTTTGGGCCGGGCGCGCACTCCTGTGACCTGCACCGCCGCTGGTGGACGGTGCGCTCTCCCCAGGTTTACATCCAGCGGGTGGAATCCGGGGAAAGCACCGAGGCGGGCGGGGAAGTTCTCGACGAGCAAACCGCTATGGGGGAGACGATGATGCTGGGGTTGCGCTTGTTGCAGGAGGGCGTCAGCAGGCCCGGATTTCAGGCCCGCTTTGGGCGCGACGTGCTCCAGGTGTACGGTCCCATCCTTCGGCGGTTGGAGGATCTGGGGCTGCTGGAAATTGCTGACGCGTTCGTGCGGCTGACGCCGCGCGCGTATCCCATCGCCAACCGCGTGCTGGTGGAATTCATCTGACGCAGGATGGAAGGAGACAATGCCCAGGAACGACATGCCCGAGGCTCAACAGCAATCCGACGCTTCCCGAACGGCTCCCTTCACCTTTACGGTGGAAGCGACCGATGGCGCGGCGCGCGTGGGGGTTCTTACCACGCCCCACGGCGACATTCCCACGCCCGTGTTCATGCCCGTGGGCACGCAGGCCACAGTCAAGACCATGACCCCCCACGAACTCGTTGACCTGGGCGTGCACATCATCCTCTCCAACGCCTACCACCTGTACCTGCGTCCCGGCGCGGATCTCATCGCCGAACTGGGGGGGCTGCACCGCTTCATGGCCTGGGATAGGCCCATTCTCACCGACTCGGGGGGATTCCAGGTCTTCAGCCTGGCCCACATGCGGAAGGTGGACGAGGAGGGCGTGACCTTTCGCTCCCACATCGACGGCTCCCTTCACCGCTTCACGCCGGAGCGCGTTGTGCACACCCAGGAGTTGCTGGGCTCGGACATTATCATGCCCCTGGACATTTGCCCGGAGCCCGCGGATCGGGCCCAGGTGGAGGAGGCCGTGCGCATCACCAATCGCTGGGCCGTGCGTGCCCGCGAGGCACATTCGCGGCCCGATCAGGCCCTGTTCGGCATCGTGCAGGGGGGGATTTTCCCCGACCTGCGCGCCAAGGCAGCCCGATTCCTGGTGGAATTGGACTTCCCCGGCTATGCCATTGGGGGATTGAGTGTGGGGGAGACCAAGGAGGAGATGTACGCTACCCTGGAGGCGACGATTCCTCACCTGCCCGATGACCGTCCGCGCTACTTGATGGGGGTGGGCACCCCCGAGGACATCATCGAGGCTGTCGCGCGCGGGGTCGACATGTTCGACTGTGTGCTGCCCACGCGCGTGGCCCGCAATGGGGGGCTGCTCACCCACGAAGGGCGCATCAACATCCGCAACGCCCGTTTTGCCCGCGATCCCAACCCCATCGAGCCCGGGTGTTCCTGCTATGCCTGTCAACACTTTAGCCGCGCGTACATTCGCCATCTCTTCAAGGCCGGGGAGATTCTGGGCCTGCGGTTGGCCACCATCCACAACCTGCACTTCATGTTGCGCCTGATGGAACGGGTGCGCGCCGCGATCCGGGCCGGCGAGTTCCAGGACTTTCGGGAGAGTTTTCTGGCCCGCTACCGCATCAGTGACCAAGAGGCTCG
Organism: Anaerolineae bacterium; assembly: GCA_026983525.1. Taxonomy (GTDB): domain Bacteria; phylum Chloroflexota; class Anaerolineae; order JAADDB01; family JAADDB01; genus S141-23. The sequence continues at coordinate 3,100 of JALWHQ010000079.1, forward strand.
CCATAGGAATAAGGAAGCCTATCGGGCGCGCAGGCGCTCCTCATAGTGGATTGACAAACCGCGTGCCATTCGCTACAATGCCGACAGGCCGACAAATGGCGTCATCCCCCGGGAGTTCAACACATAACGAAGGAGGCTTATCCATGCGGCGTTCAACCTCTCTCGTTGTTATGTTGCTCGTCGTCCTTTCCCTCGTGTTGACCCAGTGTGCTCTTCCCGGACAACCGGGCGGGGCGAAGAAGCACAAGGTAGCGGCTATTTTCCCCGGGGTGATTACCGACGCGGATTACAACACCCTGGGCTATCTGGCCCTGGAAGCGGTCAACAAAGACCTGGGGCTGGAGATCGGCTACTCGGAGAAGGTCGCGGTGCCGGATGTGGAGCGCGTCATGCGCGAGTACGTGGACCAGGGCTACACGATCATTTGGACACATGGAGGACAGTTCTTCAGCCAGACGGCCAAAATGGCCCAGGAGTACCCGGATGTTTCCTTTGTGGCCGAGTTCGACGCACCGGCTGAGAACCCACCCGCCAATCTGTGGGTCATGGATCGCAACCTGCACCAACCCTTCTTCCTCTTGGGGGTCATCGCGGCTCGCGTGACCCAGACGGGCAAGGTGGGGTACATCGGCGGTCTCACGTTGCCCTTCTCCTATGCGGAAGTCCACGCGGCAGAGCAGGGGATCCAGTACACGGGTCGGAACGTGGAATTGAAGCCGGTGTGGGTGGGGGACTTCAATGACCCCACCAAGGCGCGCGAGTTGGCCGACGCCATGATCGCGGATGGCGTGGACGTGATCATGGGCTCCCTGAACCTGGGGATGTTGGGCGTGTTCGAGGCGGTGAAGGCCGCGCCGCACAAGGTGTACGTCATGGCCAAGTATTCGGACAAGTCGGACTTTGCGCCCGACAACTACATCACCTCAGCCATGTACGACTACACCAAGCCCTTCAAGGACATCGTCCAAAACATTTTGGATGGGAAGCCCGGCGGCTATTACCCCATGAGTTTTGAGACCGGCCATACGGTGCTTTTGCCCCTGCGCAACGTACCTCCTGAGGTGGAGCAAGAGGTCAAGAAATTGTTGGATGACCTAAAGGCTGGGAAGATGGAAGTCGTCAAGGACACGACGCCCATCAAGTAGCGGGCTTGGCCGAACGGAATCCGAGGGAGCGCGCTTGTTGTTGTAGAGGACAAGAGCGCTCCCTCCACATCCTGACGAGCGAGGCTACGTGCGCTTATGACTACACCCCTTGTGCGGATGCAGGGCATCCACAAAGCGTTTGGCGATGTCATCGCGTTGCAGGACGTCCACTTCGAATTGATGCCAGGGGAGATTCACGGGCTGCTGGGCGGAAATGGTGCCGGTAAGACCACCCTCATGAACATCCTCTACGGTCTCTACGCTGCCGATGCCGGGGACATTTTCGTACGTGGACAGAAGGTGACCATTCACTCCCCGCGCGACGCCCTGTCCCACGGTATTGGAATGGTGCACCAGCATTTCCTTCAAGTTACACCCTTTACGGTGGCCGAAAACATTCTGCTGGGCACGTTGCCCAAGTTGGGTTCCACCGGGCACCTTGGGGAGGCTACCGCCCGCATTCGCGAGTTGGCCCACCACTTCGGATTGGATGTGGAGCCCGACGCGCGCGTGGAGGAACTTCCCGTAGGGGTGCGTCAGCGCGTAGAGATTCTCAAGGCTCTTTACCGTGGAGTAAAAGTCCTCATTTTGGATGAACCCACGACGAACCTCACGCCTCAGGAGGTGGACGCTTTGTTTCAGTCCCTGCGCGCGATGGTGGATGAGGGAGTGAGCGTGGTGTTCATCACCCACAAGATCCGGGAAGTGATGGCCGTGTGCGACCGCGTCACCGTCCTGCGCGACGGCCAGAACGTCTTCACCGTGCCCAAGTCAGAAGCAAAGGAGGAAGACCTGGTGCGCGGCATGGTGGGCGAACAATTGGACATCGCCCACAGTTTTCTTTTCGCGGGTCGGGCCGCGAACGAGGATGCCCACACCTTTGGTGACGTGATGATCGACGTTCGCGACCTGAAGGTACACGCGGACAATGAGACCCTTGCCGTGCGTGGCTGCACCTTTGATGTGCGTGCGGGCGAGGTGTTCGGCATTGCCGGGGTGGCTGGGAACGGCCAGCGGGAGTTGGTGGAGGCGCTCATGGGCATCCGTCCGGTGGCGGGCGGTAAGGTCACCCTCAACGGCATGGAAGTCAAGGGCGGGGAAACGACGTCCCTCCTGGCCCAGGGGGTGGCGTACATCCCCGAGGACCGCCTGGAGGATGGCTTCCTCCCCCTGGCGAGCGTGGCCCATAATCTCATCCTGGGGTATCACCGTCAGCCGCCCTACGCGCGGGGCTGGCTCCTAGAGTGGAAGGTGATCTTCCAGGAAGCATGGCGTCTCATCAAGGAGTACAAGATCCGAACCACCGGCCCCGACGACCTGGCGGCCAACCTCTCGGGTGGGAACATTCAGCGCCTGATGCTGGCGCGCGCCTTTGCCCACCCCATGCGCATCCTTATTGCCCACAATCCCACGCGCGGGCTGGACATCCCCAGCACGGAATTCGTCTATCACAAAGTGATGGAGCAGCGGAACAACGGCACAGCCGTACTCCTTGTTTCCGAAGATCTGGACGAGTTGCTCCTGCTCAGTGACCGCATCGGCGTGCTCTACCGGGGAGAAATGGTGGGCATTCTGGAGCGTGAGCAATTCGACAAGTATAGGATAGGGCAAATGATGGCCGGGACGTACAAGAAACAGCCAACGGATTGAGAGGGTGGCTCAAATGCTCCACGCTGTCCTTTGTCAAAATACAATCGATTCGATCGATTAAGGAGGCCCCCATTGAGTGTGGCTACGATTTCCCAATCCCGACTACCGCGTTGGTTGAACGCTGTGGGCCCATACGTGGTCGCTGTGGTAGTCTCCTTTGCGGCTGCGGGGGTTTTTATCGGGTTGATGGGCTTCAACGTCCTACGAGCCTATGAGACGATTCTGTTTACGTCTTTTCGCACGCCGAACGGCTTTATACAGACATTGCTCAAGTTTGTACCACTAACTTTACAGGCCTTGGCGTTCACTGTGCCCCTTGCCGCAGGCAAGTTCAACATAGGTGGGGAAGGGCAACTTATCGTGGGAGGTATAGCCGCGGCCGCAGTGGGCATTGTGTTCGCCGGGCTACCCGGCATTCTCCTGTTACCCTTGGTGCTTTTGGCCAGTGTAGTGGCCGGGGCTATCTGGGCGGGTATTCCCGGTTGGCTCCTATATCGTTTCCGTATCAGTGAGATTCTCACCACTGTGTTGCTAAACTTTGTTTCTTTCCAATTGGTGAATTATGTGGCTGTTGAAATCTGGCCTGACCCTGCAGCCGGTCATCCGACCACGGTACCTATTGGTATGGGGGGAGTGCTGCCACTGCTTATTCGGCGACCACCTCTCCATGTGGGATTCTTCTTGGCCATTGTGGTGGCCGGATTGGTGTATTTTTACTTGACGCGTACGGTCACCGGGTACGAACTGGTGGCGACAGGAGCGAACCCGCGCGCTGCGCACGTCTACGGTATCGACGTTCGCAAGTTATCCGTGTTATCCTTGGTTATCGGAGGAATGTTGGGCGGACTTTCGGGCGGGATTGAAGTTGCCGGCCTGCACCACCGTCTCATCGAGGGATTTCAGTCCAACTACCTGACCTTGGGCATTCTCACCGGATTAATTGCCAAGGGGAACAGTGCTGCCGTGCCCTTCGTTGCTTTTTTCTTGGCCGTCTTGGAAGTCGGTGCCAGTGCACTCCAACGAACAATGATGATTCCCGGTGAAATGGTGATTATCGTGGAGGCGCTAATCGTGCTCTTTGTGTTGCTGTCGGACGTGGTACGTCGATAAGGGGAGCGAGATAACTTCTTAGGCCTTTGCGCATCACGTAGCAGCGGATACCCCAGGGAGGCAGAAGGTCTATGACATGGGAAAATCAGGTGATAACCTTTTTTCGTTTGATTATGATCACGCTTGTGCCTTATGTGTTGGCCGCGCAGGGCACAATGCTGGGGGGGCGGGCAGGGGTGTTCAGTGTGGCCC